>JAHZJY010000123.1 GCA_022600695.1 Actinomycetes bacterium
CGGATAGCGGGCGGCCACCGCGGGGGCCTGATACCCGAAGGTATCGACCAGCAGGGTCCGGTAGGAGGCCATGGTGCGGGTCCGCAGATAGCTCAGCGCCACGAACAGGGTGAACTCATCGGCGGTACTGCCGATCAGTACCGGTACCCGGGCGGCGGCGCCGCGGGCCACCAGCTCCGGGGGCGGGCCGGGCAGTCGCTGGGTGCCGGTGACCGGGCCGGTCAGGGCGTTGGCCCCGATACGGACATACGGCGGGCCGCCGCTGAGCCGGTCGGCCGGCAGTTCGAGCAGGCACCGCGCCGCCGACGCCCGGTCGGCACAGCCGATGCGGGCGCTGTAGTCGATGCTGATCTTCTGCGCCGCCGGCAGCGCCGCCTGAGCCTGGCACGGGCCGCTCTGCATGATGGCCGCCCGAAACAATCCCCGGGACTCGGGGGCGACGAGATGGTCGCAGACCGATATCGCTCCGGCAGACTCCCCCGCGATGGTCACCTTGGCCGGATCACCGCCGAATTCGGCGATGTTGTCACGCACCCAGCGCAGGGCGGCTTGCTGATCGGCCAGACCGTAGTTGCCCGGATCCGGGGCCGAGCCGGGGCGGGCCGCGAGGGCCGGGTCGGCCAGAAAACCCAGCGCACCGAGCCGGTAATTGATGGTCACCACGACGATATCGCCTCGGGCGGCGAGCCGGCGGGAGTCGTAGATGTCGGCGCTGCCGTTGAGGAATCCGCCGCCGTGGATCCACACCATCACCGGCCGCGGCGAGCCGGGCCGGGCGCCGTCCGGGGCCCAGACGGTCAGGTTGAGGCAATCCTCGCTGGTCGGACGGCCGTAATCCGGGTCCACCCGGGTGTCCTGGATGCACCGCAGCCCGGGTGCGGTGGCCGCGCGCACCGACCGCCACGGCACCGGGTTCACCGGCGGCTGCCAACGCAGCGCTCCGGTCGGCGGGGCGGCGTAGGGGATGCCCCGAAAGACCCGGACCCCGTCGGTCTCGGTACCGCGCACCGCACCGTCGGCGGTGCTCACGACCAACTCCGCCGGCACCGGGCCCGGACCCGCCTGCGGGCCCGCGCTGCCGCATCCGGCGATCAGCGCGGCACAGGCCAGTACCGCGACAGCACGCACAGAACGGGAGCTTACGTTGACCTCATCGACCACACTGGGGCGAGCACACCGGGACAGGCACCCCAGGCCAGGGAGGAACCCTCGTGGACTCGATCGCCGAGTTCGATTACGTGATCGTCGGTGCGGGCAGCGCGGGCTGTCTGCTGGCGAATCGGCTCAGTGCCGATCCGGGCACCCGGGTTCTGCTGATCGAGGCCGGTGGCGACGACGACTGGTTCTGGATCAAGGTGCCGGTGGGGTATCTGTACGCGATCGCCAATCCCCGAACCGACTGGTGCCTGACAACCGAGCCGGACCCGGGGTTGGGCGGCCGCAGCATTCCGTACGCCCGGGGCCGGGTGATCGGCGGCTGCTCCTCGATCAACGCGATGATCCACATGCGCGGTCAGGCCTGCGACTACGACCGGTGGGCCGAGGCGACCGGCGACCGGCGATGGTGCTGGGGCGGTGGCGATGGGCCCGGCGAAACGTTGGCCGTCTACAAAGCGCTCGAGGACTATTTCGGCGGAGCCGATGAATGGCACGGCACCGACGGTGAGATCCGGGTCGAGCGGCCGCGGGTGCGCTGGAAGATTCTGGACGCCTGGCAGACCGCCGCCGCGCAGGTGGGTATCGCCCCCATCGAGGAGTTCAACCGGGGCGACAACACCGGCAGCGCGTACTTTCACGTCAACCAGCGGCGCGGCCGGCGCTGGTCGATGGCCGACGCCTTCCTGCATCCCGTCGCCCACCGGCCCAATCTGACCGTCTACACCCGTACCCGGGCGCTGACGCTGCTGATGGACGATGCGGTCGACCCGCAGCAGCGCCGCGGCGCCTGGACCACCGCGCGACACCGGGCCACCGGTGTGCGGCTGCTCAAGGACGGTCGGATCCTCGACGTCCGCGCCCGCCGGGAGGTCATTCTCAGTGCCGGTGCCATCGGCTCCCCCCATCTGATGCAGGTCTCGGGACTGGGTCCGGCCGGGCTGTTGTCCGAGCATCGGGTGCCGGTGGCCGTCGACCTGCCGGGGGTGGGTGAGAACCTCCAGGACCACCTGCAGCTGCGGACCGTCTACCGGGTGCGCGGCGCCGCGACGGTCAACACCCTCTACCGGAACCGGATCACCCGGGCCGGCATGGGGCTGCAATACCTGCTGTTCCGGTCCGGGCCGATGACCATGCCGCCGTCGACGCTGGGGGCGTTCGCCCGGAGCGAGCAGACGCTGGCCAGTTCCGATCTGGAGTGGCATGTACAGCCCTTGTCGCTGCCGAAGTTCGGCGAACCCCTGCATCCGTTCGGCGCGATCACGCCCTCGGTGTGCAACCTGCGGCCCAGCTCCCGGGGCCGGGTGCGGATGGCCGATGCCGACCCGCTGGCCGAACCGAAGATCGTCTGCAACTACCTGTCCACCGACGACGACCGCCGGACCGCCCTGCGCGGGCTGCGGATGACCCGGCAGATCATGGCGGCCCCCGCACTGGCCCGCTACCGTCCGGAGGAGCTGCTGCCCGGCCCGCGCCTGGTCGGCGACGAGGAGTTGCAGACCGCGGCCGCCGAACTGGGGACGACGATCTTCCACCCGGTGGGCACCTGTGCGATGGGAGCCTTCGACGGCCGCGGCCGACCCCGATCGAGGGCCACGGTGCTCGACACCGACTGCCGGGTGCTCGGCGTGGCGGGCCTTCGGGTGGTCGACGCCTCGGCCATGCCCACCATCACCTCCGGGAACACCAACGCCCCGGTGATGCTGATCGCCGAACGGACCGCGCGGGCGATCAACCAGGGCAGAGAAGTGGAATGACGGAAAACGGCCCGGAGGACTTTCATCAGGGCGGATCATCCACCACACTGTGACCTGACACCCGTCAAGTTCGTCGACACCAGCCCGGTTCCCGGTATCAGCAGGAGGGTCCATGACCGCACAGACCGATCACCGGATCTGCGACCCCGCCGCACGGGTGCTCGCCGATCCGCAGGCCTACACCGACGAGAAGCTGCTGCACGAGTCGCTGGCCCACCTGCGCCGCAACGCCCCGGTCTCCTGGGTCGACGTACCCGAGTACCGGCCGTTCTGGGCGATCACCAAACACGCCGACGTGATGGACATCGAGCGGCAGAACGATCTGTTCACCAACTTCCCGCGCCCCCTGCTGGCGATCACCGCGGCCGATGAGGCGCTGTTGCGCGATATCGAGGCCGGCACCGGTCTTCGCACCCTGATCCATATGGACGACCCGCACCACCGTGATATCCGTAAGGTCGGCGCGGACTGGTTTCGCCCCAAGGCCATGCGGGCCCTGAAACAACGCTGTGACGAACTGGCCAAGATCTACGTCGACAAGATGGCGGCCACCACCGGGGAGTTCGACTTCGCCAGCGAGATCGCGGTGAACTATCCGCTCTACGTGATCCTGACCATGCTGGGCCTGCCGGAATCGGATTTCCCCCGGATGCTCAAGCTCACCCAGGAGATGTTCGGCGGCAACGACCAGGAACTGCAGCGCGGCGGCGGTGTCGACGACATGCTGGCGGTGCTGCTGGACTTCTTCAAGTACTTCTCCGCACTGACCGCATCGCGTCGTGAACACCCGACCGAGGATCTGGCTTCGGCGATCGCCAACGCGAAGATCAACGGCGAGCCGATGTCGGATATGGACACGCTGTCCTACTACGTGATCGTGGCCAGCGCCGGTCACGACACCACCAGTGCGGGTATCGCCGGCGGCCTGCTGGCCCTGCTGCAGAACCCCGGCGAGTTGGCCCGGCTGCAGAACGACCCGTCGCTGATGGGCACCGCCGTGGAGGAGATGATCCGCTGGGTGGTGCCGGTCAAGGAGTTCATGCGTACCGCCCAGGCCGATACCGAGGTGCGCGGGGTGCCGATCGCCAAGGGCGAGGCGGTGCTGCTGAGCTACGTCTCGGCCAACCGGGATGAGGACGTCTTCACCGACCCGATGCGTTTCGACGTCGGCCGGGACCCCAACAAGCATCTGTCCTTCGGCTACGGGGTGCATTTCTGCCTCGGCGCGGCGCTGGCCCGGATGGAGATGACCAGCTTCTTCGCCGAACTGGTGCCGCGAATCTCCACCATCGAGTTGGCCGGGACGCCGGAGAGTATGGCCACCACCTTCGTCGGCGGGCTCAAGCACCTGCCGATCCGGGCCACCGTTCACTAGCCCGCCCCGCCCCTCCCGCACCGCCCCCGCGGTGTTCAGCGGATGAACTCCGCCGCGCGGTGGCCGATCATCGCGATCGTGGCGTGCGGTCCGCGGCCCAGAGCGGCCGGCAGCACCGAACCGTCCACCACCCACAGCCCCTCGACCCCGTGCACCCGGCACCGCGGGTCGACGACGGTGTGATCACCGATACCCATCGGCGCCGTGCCGGACAGGTGCTGCGAGGTGGACCACTCGGGTTCGCCGAGTTCCGTTGCGCCGGAGATGATCCCGGCCACCAGATCGCAGCCGCGGCGCAGTTCGGCCAGGTCGGCGGAGTCGCTGTCGTAGCGGTGCTCGATGACCGGTGGAACATCCGGGTCGGCGGAGGCCAGCGACACCCGGCCACGGGCCCGGGGTCGCATCAGCGCCACCCCGATACCGGCCGTCGGC
This sequence comes from Actinomycetes bacterium, assembly GCA_022600695.1. Taxonomy (GTDB): domain Bacteria; phylum Actinomycetota; class Actinomycetes; order Mycobacteriales; family Mycobacteriaceae; genus Mycobacterium. The sequence goes on from JAHZJY010000123.1 coordinate 4,720, forward strand.
GAGCCGAACCCGGTCGTATAGGGCCGCACCTCCAGTCCGCCCTCGACCAGCACGGCCTCCAGCACCGGATGCCCGGACTCGCCGGGCCGGCCGGTGGTCATCAGCCATTCCGGGTGATCCCAACACCGTTGCCCCACCGGCAGATCGGCCAGTACCGGGATACCCAGCGCGGTCAACGCGGCGGCCGGGCCGAACCCGGACAGCATCAGCAGGTGCGCCGATTCCACCGCACCGGCCGCGAGCACCACCGCGTCCGCGGCGAGCCGAACCTCGCCGTCCGGTCCGATCGCCTCGACGCCGACGGCACGCCCGCCGGTGACGACCACCCGGGTGGCCCTGGTGTCGGTGAGCACGGTCAGATTGGCCCGGCCCAGGGCCGGTGACAGGAAGGCCGCACCGGGTCCGATCCGGACCCCGTCGGCGATGTTCAACGGGACGACGCCGATCCCGGTGCCATCGTCACTCAGGTCGGCCAGCCACCGATACCCGGCGTCATCGGCCGCCGCGATGAAGGCCGCTGTCCCGGATGCGAATTCGCGGGTCGGAGAAACGGCGATCCGCCGCTCGATCGCACGGTAGTGCTCGTCGACGTCGGCCCAGGACCACCCCGGCACGGTATCGAAGTCAATCGGTAGCGCCCGGCAGAAATATCCGCCGTTGATCGACCCGGATCCGCCGACGCAGGCGCCGCGCACGATCTGCGCCGGCCGCGGCGGGTCGGCGGTGAGGGTGGTGACATACCGGCGGACCACCGGGCTGTCCGGGCCGATCGGCAGCGAGAATCCATCGCCGGTCAGCGCCCGGACCGCGAACTCGCCCATACCCGGGCCGGCCTCCACGACGATGACCCGGCGGTCGGGGTCCGCGGAGAGTCGTTCGGCCACAACCGATCCTGCGCTGCCGGCCCCGACGATCAGGATATCGCCGCTCCCGGCCGGTCTCATCGTTTGATATCGGGCCGCAGCGGCTGCAGTGTCCGTTCCCGGATCACGCCCGCCCACAGGCCGGCGCCGTAGGCCAGGTCGCCCGCCCGCTTGAGCATCATGTACCCGAACGGGCCGAGCGGCTTACCGCCCTCATCCGGCACCGGCTTGCGACTCGCCCAGTCCTGTACGGCGTCGATCACGGCGGCGGCGGCGACCGCACGCCGGCAGCGCCGCGACAGCACCGCGCCGGCCAGTGCGACCGGCCAGTAGTGCCGGCAGCCGGCGGTGCACAGCTGCCGGGCGCCATAGCCGAGACCACGCGCGGCGAGCGCGGCGATATCGCCGGCGGTGGCATCGGTGTTCCGCATGGCAACGGCCACCCGTCGGGTGTAGAGCCCGGCGAATACCGTGCCGGCCACCAGGCCGGTCCTCGACCCGGTGGCCAACGATACCCAGGCAAGCAGGCTCCACAGCGGTATCACCAGCGGCGCGATGTTGTCCGGATGCCGGGTTGCCAGCGGCGCGGCCGAACCGCCGTAGAAGGCCA
>JAHZJY010000004.1 GCA_022600695.1 Actinomycetes bacterium
CAACTGTCGGCGCACTTCGCGAAAACCGTCGAAGCCGGCTGGCCGATCATGTGCCACGCCAACGGTGACGCCGCCATGGACATGGTGATGACGGCCTTCGCCGCGACGGCCACGCTGCCGTCCTGGGATCCCGCCAAGCGTCACCGCACCGAACACTCGTCCCTGCTGCACGACGAACACATCGCCGCGATGGCGTCACTGGGCATCACCCCGAGTTTCCTGATCAACCATGTGCGGTTGTGGGGCAAGGTGATGCGCGACGACATCCTCGGCGCGAAGCGGGCCAACCTGCTCGACCGCTACGGCTCGGCGGTCAAGGCCGGCCTGCGCGCCAGCTTCCACTGCGACTTCTCGGTCTCGCCGATCGCCCCGCTGAACTATGTCGCGACCGCGGCGGCCCGCACCATGGCCGACGGGGGCGAGGTGCTCAACGCCACCGAACGCGTGACGGTGGCCCAGGCGTTGCGGGGAAGCACCGTCGACGCGGCGTGGATGTGCCACGCCGATGATCTGGTCGGTTCGTTGGCCGCGGGTAAGGCCGCTGATTTCGTTCTGCTCGGCGATGATCCGTTGGCCCACGAGCCCGATCCCGATGGGGTGCGTGAAATACCGCTGCTGGCAACCTATTCCGACGGCGCCGAGGTTTGTTCGGCGTAGTTATCCGGGGGTTGCGGTCGGGGCGGCCGGAGCGATGACGGCCATGGTGCTGTCCGGTTCGGGATCGGCGGTCTCGGCGACGGTTGCGGTCGGTGCGGGTGTCAAGGTGGGGGCGGGCCCAGCCGCGCAGATGTTCAGCGGATCGGTGCCTGCGGCGCACTCGCGGACGTCGTCCGCACTGGGCGTGGTGTAGAGGGCGGGATTTTCGCCCTCCGGTTTGGGGACGTCCTGAGGGTCGTTGGTAACGAGGTCCGGAACGCACTTCATCTCCGGCACACTGAACATCTGGGTTTCCGCGCACTGTGTGCCGGGATCGCTGATGCCGATCGAATCGGGTTGCAGCGGAGCCTGCGGATCGTTGGTGGCGGCGGTTGTCGCGCACCGCCCGGCGGAGGCGTCATAGAACTGATCAGGTGAACACGTTGTGTCATCGAAGTCGGAGATGTCATCGGAGGTGTCCGGGTTGTCGGTGACGGTGTCCGCCGCACACGACCCGTCGCTGGCGTCGTAGACCTGATCGGGTTGACACTTCGTGCCGTCGTAATCGGAGATGTCATCCCAGGTCTGCGGCTGATTCGGCGGGGGCGCACCGAGGACGCCCGTGGCCAAACCCGCGGCGACAACGACAGCCAGCATCGACGACGCCGCGAAACGCGATCTCAGATACACCGCTGCCCCCAGGAACTTGAGAGAGAATGTAGGCCAACAACACCGCACTGCCGCCGAGTCAGGCGACCTCGACGACTATACCGTTCCCGGCCGGCTACCGCCCCGGTGTGCGCAGCTTGTAGCCGCGGTCGATCACCTCGGCGGGCAGCGGTTGGCTCTCCTCGTTGGGGATCATCACCTCGAGATAGGCGGCACCGTCGTGGGCCTCGACGGCATCCAGTGCAGCGTCAAGTTCAGCGACCGTCTTCACCTGCACCGACAGCCAGTCCTGACAGCCGAACGCCACGGGGAGCAGGTGGTACCGCACCGCGGCCAGGTCGTCGTATTCGTGGCCGCGTTCGCTGATCACGTCCTCGATCCCGTACAACCCGTTGTTGAGCACGACGATCACCGGGGTGATGCCGTAGCGGCCCATCACGGCGAGCTCGTTGAGGGTCAACTGATGAGATCCGTCGCCGGTCACCAGCCAGGTGCGCCCGGAGGTCTTGGCCATCGCGATACCCAGGGTGGCCGGGGTGGCCCAGCCGATCGACCCCCACAGGCCTTGCCCCTCGGCGCCCACTCCGGCCGGCAGTCGCATCCCGTTCAGATGCAACATGGCGGTCCCGGTTTCGGTCACCAGGGTGTCCCCGGCGCGCAGCCTTCGCTGCAGCCGCGGGTAGAAACTGGCCGAGGAGGTCGGGTCGTCGCCAGAGCCGACGAGATCGAGTGGCCCGGCCGCGGGGACCGCCTCGGGCGGGCGCGGGGTCAGCTCGTCGATCAAGGCGTCGAGGACATCGTCGATCGCGACGTTGAGGTACACGTCGGTGCCGCTGCGAATCCAGTTGTCGTGGATGCAGATTGCCCGGCTGGTGTCCAGGACGTCGCCCCACAGCCCGGTATTGAGTTCGGTGAGCATCACCCCGCCGATATCGAGGATCAGGTCGGCCTGCTCGACGATCTCGCGGACCGCGGGGGGTTGGGAGGACTGCGCCGCATACAGGCCGAGGTACTGGGGCAGGGACTCATCGAGGACGCCCTTGTCGTTGGGGGTGATCGCCACCGGCAGATTCGCTTCGGATGTCAGGGTCACGGCCTTGTCCGCGACGCCGTAGCGGGCGGTCAACGTGGTGATGATGGCGACCGGACGCTGTGCCGCCGCCAGTTTGGCGATGATCGCGGCAACGGCGGCGGCCAGTTCGGTCTCATCGCTGCGCTGACGTTTGATCCGCCCCAACGGAACACCCTCGACGGGGGTGCCGATCACCGGCATGACCCCGTTGACCTGTGAGATCACCAGATACGCCGGCATGGACTGGCGCAGCGCCTCACGGATCACCCGTTCGAGTTCATCGATGCAGTTGTCCGGGGTCAGTACCGCTGAGACGCAGCAGGCCGTCGCTGAGATCGCCTGAAAGCGGTCGTATCGGGTGTCCCCGAGATTGTGGTGGGTGATCAGGCCGAGGTGCTGGATGCGTTCGCTGGGCATGCCGACGATGTGGAACACCGGCAGTCGGTGGGCCTTGGATCCCATCACCCCGTTGAGGGCGGACAGTTCACCCACGCCGTAGGTGGTGGACAGGATCGCCGCGCCCCGGATCCGGGCGTAGCCGTCGGCGGCGTAGGCGGCGTTGAGTTCGTTGGCGCAGCCCACCCAGTCCAGTCCGGCGACCGCCTCGACGGCGTTGTCCACCGAGAACGCGTAGTCCCCGGGAACGCCGAAGACCTTGTCGATACCGAGGGCCGCGAGTCGTTGCAGGGTGTATTCGGCGACCGTGGGTCGGGTCATGGGCAATCGGCTCCTGATGGTCGGGTGATGGTGATGTCCTGGTGTCATTGTCGCCGGTCGGTCCGGCCCGGTGGTGCAGATGGGACCATTGGGGGATGTTCGCCGGGTTTCTCGCCGATGCGGTGCTGGTGCTGCACGCGCTGTTCCTGGTGTGGGTGGTGCTGGGCGTGGCTGCGGTGTGGCGGTGGCCGTGGCTGGCGGTTCTGCACCTGCCGGCGGTGGCGTGGGGGCTGTGGATCGAGACCTCCGGGGGGGTGTGCCCGCTGACACCGCTGGAGAATTCCCTGCGCGCCGCCGCAGGTGAGACGGGCTACAGCGGCGGTTTCATCGAGCATTACGTCGGCGGGGTCATCTATCCGGCCGGGCTGACCCGGGCGGCGCAATGGCTGGCCGCCGGTGTGCTGGCGCTGATCAACATCACCGGCTACGGGCTCATCATCCGGCGGGGTATCCGCGCGCGGCGGTCCGGGACCGCGCAGTGACCGAACCGGCCATGCTGCTGCTGTTGGGCAGCGTCCTGGCCGGTGTCGGCGGGGAGTTCTTCGTCCGCGGGCTGGTCACCCTCGGCGTCTGGTGGCGGGTGCCGCCCGGCATCGTCGGCGCGACGGTCGGGGCTTTCGCCACCTCGGCGCCGGAGATGTCGGTGGCGGTCAACTCCGCGGTGGCCGGCCGGCCGGAGATCGCTCTGGGCGACGTGCTGGGCAGCAACGTCGTCAACATCGGGCTGATCCTGGGGATCGCACTGCTGTTCGCGGCGATCCTGGTGGA
>JAHZJY010000124.1 GCA_022600695.1 Actinomycetes bacterium
CGGCCCGGCGAACAGGACGGGCCGTTTCATCACCCGGTTGACCAGCTTGCCCCAGAATCCGCTTTCGACCTCCTCGCGGGTCTTGGTCTTCTGGGTCCGATCGGCGAACCAGTCGATGATCTTGCGGGAGACCGACCAGTTCCGCAGGAACGGCACCCGGAGCAGGGTGCGCACCCCGAGGGCGTCGACGTTGGGGCCGAGGATGGCCAGAATGGCCGCCAGCACGGTGATCGAGAGGATGGCCGCCATCATCACCGAGGCGATGATGGCGTAGGTGATGGACTTCAGGAAGCCCTGCGGGAACAGCAGCAGTGGTAGCGAGGAGGCGACGATGATGACGGCGGAGAAGACGACGGTCCGTCCGGAGGTCATCACGGTTCGTCGCACCGCGGTCTCGGTGTCATAGCCCTCGGCCAGCTCCTCGCGGAACCGGCTGACGATGAACAGGCCGTAGTCGATGGCGATCCCCAGGCCGATGAGCGTCACCACGGGTTGAGCGAAGAAGTGCACCGGGGTGAAATCGGCGGCGAGTCGCATGATGCCCAGCGAGCCGAGGATCGACAGGCCGCCGATGATGGCCGGGAGGCTGGCTGCCACCACACCGCCGAACACGAAGAACAGCAGGACGGCGACCAGCGGGATGGCGGCCACCTCGGCGCGTTTCTGGTCCTCGCCGATGGTGCCGGTGAGCTCGTTGGCCAGCGGTTGCAGACCGGCCTGCTTGACGTCCACGCCGTCGATGTCGAAGCTGGTGGCGACCTTCTTGTAGTTGTTCAGGATGGTGTCGTCGTCATCGCCCTTGAGCTGGATCGACATGAAGGCGTGCTTCTTGTCGGCGTCGGCCATGTTCGACAACACCTCGGGACTGCGGAAATACCCGATCGAGCGCAGGATCTCATCAGGGTGGTCCCGCTGGGCCTGATCGAGGTTGTCGAGGATTTTCTGGCTGAACGCCGGGTCGTCCACGGTCTTGCCGTCCGGAGCGGTGTAGATGGCGATGATGTGACCGGAGGTGTCCCGGCCGTAGGCGGCATCGGCGAGCAGCGAGGCTTTCACCGATTGGCTGCCGTCGTCGTAGAAGCCACTCTGGGTGACGTGCTGACCCAGGCTCATGCCGAAGATGCCACCGCCGATACACAGTGTGACCATGAGACCGATAACGATGTAGCGATACCGGAATACGGTTCGACCCCACCAGGCGAACACTCGATCTCCTAACTCAGTACCAACGCCGAATACCAGGAACTAACGCCGCCGCAACCCCGCCGCCGGTTACAGCCGTGAGGTCAGCAGCGCGGCCAGCGGGCGGAATGGCTGGAGCCAAGCGCCATGCTCCGGCAGCGAATCCAAACCGATTCTCGGCAAGGGCTCGCGGAAAACACCGGGAATATCCTCCAGGTCGACAAAGTCCAAGGTATCCGACGCTAACGCCCAGCTGGCATGTTCGCGAAATCCGACGACGCACACCGGGGTGCCCGACCGCGCGATGTCTTCCAACGGGGACCGGAACGCCTGCCCGTCCGCCGATGCCACCAGCACGCCGGCCAGGCCTTCGCTGTGCCGCAGGGCGATGTGGGCCAGCATGTCGCTGTCGACGTCACTGTCCTCGGCGATCTTCGGCTTGGCGAAGACCGCGAAGCCCACATTGCGCAGCGCCTCCACCCAGGGTCGGACGACATCGGCGCTGCCCGGAGCGATGTTGGTGAACACCGTTGCCTCGGGTTCGACCGAGGCCTGCGGGTGTTCAGTCGCCAGCTCCGCGGTCCACTTGAGCAGCCAGCGGCCGAGGGCGTCGAACCGGGGTCGGTGCGCCGAGGTCGGCCGGCCGCCGAGGATGGCGCCCAGCCCCATATCGAGGTTGGGGGCGTCCCACACCAGAAGTACCCGCATCACCGCTGGCCCCTCATCCGGTGCCTCGGGGGTGGGCGGGGCGGCGATCGTCGGCTCGTCGATGACCGTCATGGTTGTCTCCCTCCTTGGGCCGCGTCCGGCGCCGGATCCGGGTTCGGGTCCGGGGAATGCCTGATCCAGAGGAATTCGGTGACTGCACTGCCGGCGTGGTGGGCCTTGGTCTCGTATTTGGTGATGGGCCGATCCGTGGAAATCGGCAGCGGTTCGCCGGGCCGCACTCTGCGGAGCACCGGTTCGGCGTCCCCGACCTCGGCGATCTGCTCGGCGTAGCCGGGGTGGTCCGTCGCCGCGTGCAGCACTCCGCCGGGCCGGAGCCGATCGGCGATCAGCGCAACTGTCGCCGGCTGCAGCAACCGTCGTTTGTGATGCCGTGATTTGGGCCACGGGTCGGGGAAGAAAACGCGCACCCCGGTCAGTGCGCCGGGAGCGACCAGACTCTCGAGCACGTCCACACCATCGCCCCGGACCAGCCGGATATTCGTCACTCCCGCACGGTCGATCCCACTGAGGAGCTGCGCCAGGCCGCGGCGGTAAACCTCCACGGCGATCACGTCGAGGTCTGGCTCGGACTGGGCCATTGCCAGCGTCGAGGTGCCCGTGCCGCACCCGATCTCCAGAATCAGCGGGGCGCGTCGGCCGAACCAGTCCGCTGGATCCAGGCCTGCCGGGGCCGGTACCTCCGCGGGATCCGCGGCGTCGGCGCGGGCCTGCCGGCCGATCCTCGGCCACAGTCGTTCCCAGACGTCCTGCTGCGCGTCGGTCAGGGTTGAGCGCCGGGACCGGAAACTGGTCACCCTGCGTGGAGGCTGCGCCGCGGTCCCGGGCGTGTCTGAGCCACGTTCACGCTGCGCCTGCATTGACCCATGGTGAACCATGAACACCGCTGAGCCCCCATCGTGACGCGGATTGATACGCAACGGTTGCCATCGGGTGGTTCCCCGAGGGGTGTCATCGGGGTGACTCGCGTCGCAGCGGGGTCGCTGTCAGCATGGCGACGTGGCCGATTCCCCGGTAGAGGCGTTGCTCGCCGCTGCCGCGGAGGTGCTCGACGGCACGGCTCTCCGGAGCCTGGCCGGCTCTCTGAGGCCGGCCGCGGAGCCGGCGACGGTCCGCTATCGGCGCCTCGTCGATGCGCTGGGTGCGACGGCGGCCGAACCGGCGGCAGCGGACGGAGGCGAGGTGGCGGAATTCCTCGCCGGGGACGCGGTGGTGCTCGCCCTGATGAGCGCCGCGATCGATGTCATCCATGACAGCGGCGTCGAGGTGGACCGGGGCGGTGAACCCGCAGACCATCTGCGCCGCGCCGTTCAGTGGCGTCGGCGGGCCGCGGACGGGTCGATGACGGTATTGCATCGCCGATGCGCGGCGGATATCGCCCGGGGCTCGCTGCGCTTGTGGGTGCGGGCGGGCGGGGTGCCCCAGCCCCTCCGCGAGCCGCCGAAGTGCATCGGTGGGTCCCGGAACCGGCAGGCGCGGGCTGTCCTGCTGCGAAGTCAGGCGCAGTTGGCCCGGGTGCAGCTCAGCGGCCGGGCCCGGTCGATCTGCGCTACGTTGCGCGCAGATCTGGGCCGGCAGGCCGCTGAGCTGCCCCGTGGGGGTGTCAGCGCGTTCGAGGGCCGGGTGCGCGGCGAGGTGCTGCGGGTGGGTGGGGAATTCGACGCGTTGCTGAGTCGCCGGCTGGCCGAACTCGCCGAGGCCGTCGGCATGCCGGCGGTGGAGCTCATCGATCTGCCGGGCACACGATTCGAGCCGCCCCCGCCGCCGCGCCGGCGGTCCCGGCTCGAGCACCACCTCACCTTTCTGTTGGGCATCGGATTCGGGTTCAGCGTGTCCCTGACGGCGAGCCGGGTGATTGCCGACCTCCGCCCGGACTGGGAGCCGGCTGCGGTGTGGGGTTGCGGTGCGGTGGGCGTGCTGCTCACCGCCTGGGTTGTCGGTGCCCGTCGGTTGTTGACCGAACGGGCGGCGATGGAACGCGGGGCGGCCGAAGCGGTCGCCGATCTGCGGGCGGCACTGGACGAGCGGGTGGTCACCCGGGTGCTGGCCGTTGAGTCGGCGCTGGCGGCCGTATCCGCCGAACCGGTCGTCGAACGGCGCCGCACCCCCCGGGGGCCGCACTCCCAATTACCAGTAGCAGTCCGGCCCGCGTTAACCTTCAAACAGGATGACGGCTGACCCGATCCGGGCAGCGAACCTATGCGGGAGATACCGATGACCTCAGCGACCATCCCCGGTCTGGACAACGCACCCACCAAGCACGCCGACCTGCTTGCCTGGATTCGGGAGGTCGCCGAACTCACCGGCCCGGATCGTGTGGTGTTCGCCGACGGCTCCGATGAGGAGTACCAGCGGCTCTGCGAGCAGTTGGTGAAGGACGGGACCTTCATCAAGCTCAGCGATTCCAAGGCGCCCAGTTCCTACCTCGCCCGGTCCACACCATCGGACGTCGCCCGCGTCGAGTCACGCACCTTCATCTGCTCGGAGCGGGAGGTCGACGCCGGACCGACCAACAACTGGATGGCCCCCGACGAGATGCGGGCGACCATGACAGAGCTGTACCGGGACTGTATGCGGGGCCGCACCATGTATGTGGTGCCGTTCTGCATGGGTCCGCTGGGCGCGGAGGATCCGAAACTCGGGGTGGAGATCACCGACTCCCCGTATGTCGTGGTCTCGATGCGCACGATGACCCGGATGGGCAAGGCGGCGTTGGACAAGATCGGCGACAGCGGGTTCTTCGTCAAAGCCCTGCATTCCGTGGGCGCGCCGCTGGAGCCCGGTGAAGCCGACGTTCCGTGGCCGTGCAGCGAGACGAAGTACATCACCCATTTCCCGGAGACCCGGGAGATCTGGAGCTACGGGTCCGGATACGGCGGCAACGCTCTGCTGGGGAAGAAGTGTTACTCGCTGCGGATCGCCTCGGCGATGGCCCGCGACGAGGGCTGGCTTGCCGAGCACATGCTGATCCTCAAGCTGATCTCGCCGGAGGACAAGGCCTACTACGTGGTAGCCGCATTCCCGTCGGCCTGCGGCAAGACCAACCTGGCGATGCTGCAGCCGACGATCCCGGGCTGGCGTGCCGAGACCCTGGGTGACGACATCGCCTGGATGCGGTTCGGCAAGGACGGCCGGCTGTACGCGGTCAACCCGGAGTTCGGGTTCTTCGGGGTGGCGCCGGGCACCAACTGGGATTCCAACCCCAACGCGATGAAGACCATCGCCGCGGGCAACACCGTGTTCACCAATGTGGCGCTCACCGACGACGGCGGGGTCTGGTGGGAAGGCCTGGAGGGCGATCCGCAGCACCTCATCGACTGGAAGGGCCGTGATTGGACCCCGGAGTCCGATCAGCCCGCCGCGCATCCGAACTCGCGCTACTGCACGCCGATGGCGCAGTGCCCGTCGCTGGCGCCGGAGTGGGACGACCCGCAGGGGGTGCCGATCTCGGCGATTCTGTTCGGTGGCCGGCGCAAGACCACGGTCCCGCTGGTGACCCAGGCCCGCGACTGGCAGCACGGGGTGTTCGTCGGCGCGACCCTGGGCAGCGAGAAGACCGCCGCGGCCGAGGGGCAGGTCGGCACCATTCGCCGTGATCCGATGGCGATGCTTCCGTTCATGGGCTACAACGTCGGCGACTACTGCCAGCATTGGATCGACCTGGGCAAGA
>JAHZJY010000125.1 GCA_022600695.1 Actinomycetes bacterium
ACCACCCGATCGCGCCCGATAATCAACACCCGCGACGAACCGCATGCGGACGCCGAGAAATACCGTCGGCTGCACGTGATCGTCGGTGATTCCAATATGAGCGAGACCACGACCATGCTCAAGGTGGGTACCGCCGGGCTGGTCCTGGAGATGATTGAAGCGGGGGTGCCGTTCCGGGACTTCTCCCTCGACAACCCGATTCGGGCCATCCGCGAGGTCAGCCACGACCTGACCGGACGGCGGCCGGTTCGGCTGGCCGGCGGGCGACAGGCAAGCGCGCTGGACATCCAGCGCGAGTACTACTCCCGGGCGGTTGACTATCTGCAGACTCGCGAACCCAACACCCAGCTGGAGCAGGTCGTCGATCTGTGGGGGCGCCAACTCGACGCCGTGGAGAGCCAGGATTTCGCCAAGGTCGACACCGAGATCGACTGGGTGATCAAGCGCAAGTTGTTCAGCCGCTACCAGGACCGTTACGACATGGAGCTGTCGCACCCCAAGATCAGCCAGCTGGACCTGGCGTACCACGACATCAAGCGCGGTCGGGGCGTCTTCGACCTGCTGCAACGCAAGGGGTTGGCGACCCGCGTCACCACCGATGAGGATATCGACGCGGCCGTGGACACCCCGCCGCAAACCACCCGGGCCAAGCTGCGCGGGGAGTTCATCAGCGCCGCCCAGGAAGCCGGCCGCGACTTCACCGTCGACTGGGTCCACCTGAAGCTCAACGATCAGGCCCAGCGCACGGTGCTGTGCAAAGACCCGTTCCGGTCCAGCGATGAGCGGGTCAAGCGACTCATCGCCAGCATGTGACTGCACTGCTGGAAGCCTGACTGCGGCTAATGTGGGCCAGCGTGGCTCCTACCAAGACATCCAAGGTCGAGCGACTGATGAACCTCGTCATCGCCCTGTTGTCCACGCACGGTTATCTGCCCGCCGATCGCATCCGGGCCAGCGTCATCGGCTACGGCGAGTGCCCCACCGATGAGGCGTTCTCCCGAATGTTCGAACGGGACAAGAGCGAACTGCGCGATTTGGGCATCCCGTTGGAGACCGGGAGAGTCTCGTCGATTGACCCCACCGAGGGCTACCGCATCAAACGTGGCGCCTACGCCCTTCCCGATATCGGTCTCACCGCCGACGAGGCGGCCGCTGTGGCCGTTGCGACCAAACTCTGGGAATCCCCGGAGCGGATCAGGGCCGCCCAGAACGCTGTGCTCAAGTTGCGCGCGGCCGGTGTGGACGTCGACCCGGCCGACGAGGTGACCATCAGCACCGCAGCGGGACCAACCGGCCTGCGCGGCTCCGAGGCCGTCCTCGGCAGCCTGCTGGCCGCGATCGACGGGCGCCAGGTGATCCGGTTCCAGCATCGCCCGACACCGGTCGGGGCTTACGCCACCCGCACCGTCGAACCGTGGGGTGTGGTGACCGCCCGCGGCCGCTGGTATCTGGTGGGCCACGACCGGGACCGTGATGCCACTCGAGTGTTCCGGCTGTCGAGAATGACCGATGTGACGGCCGTTGGCGCGCACGGTGAAGTCGCCCAGCCCGAGGGCCTGGACCTGAGAGCCACGGTCGACCGGGCAATCGGCGATGCGACCGATGGTGGGCGCGCGACGGTCTGGGTTGCCGATGGGCGCGCGACCGCGCTGCGGCGCGCCGGACGGCCGACCGGGCGCCGCACCATCGGCGGCCGCGACGGGGAGGTGTTCGATATCGACGTCGGCGCACTGGACTGGCTGGCCCGGGAGGTGACCGGCTACGGAGCCGATGCACTGGTCCTGGAACCTCAATCGCTTCGTCAGGACGTGCTGGCCCGGCTCACTGCACAGGCCGGTGGACACCGATGACCCCGGTGGCCAACCGCCTGGTGCGGTTGCTCAACATGGTTCCGTACTTTCAGGCCAATCCCCGGGTCAGCTACGCGAAGGCAGCTGCCGATTTGGGGGTGTCGGTCAAACAACTCGAGCAGGATCTTGACCAACTCTGGATATGCGGACTGCCCGGCTACGGTCCGGGTGACCTGATCGACTTCGAGTTCGCCGGCCGCACCATCAAAGTCACCTTCTCTGCCGGGATGGACCAGCCCCTGCGACTGACCTCACCGGAAGCCACCGCTCTGCTGGTGGCGCTGCGCGCGCTGACGGATATCCCCGGACTGGTCAACCCGGCTGCGGCGCGCAGTGCGATCGCAAAGATCGAAGCGGCGGCCGGGACGGTTATCGACGATGACGCGGTAGCTGCCGAGGACGAGCCCGCACCGGTCGAAGCGGAGGCCGCCGCTGCGGTGCGGGAAGCGGTTCGCGGCGGCCGGGCGGTCTCCATCGAGTACTACTCGGCGTCCCGCGACGCCCTGTCCGCCCGGGTGGTTGATCCGATCCGGGTGGTGCTCATCGGTGACCACAGCTATCTGGAAGCCTGGTGCCGGGAGGCTGAAGGCGTGCGGTTGTTCCGGTTCGACCGGATCGTCGAGGCGCACGTGCTGGATGAACCGTCGGCGCCTCCGGGGCCGGTTGCCGAGGGGCCGACGAACACCGCGATCTTCAACGCCGACCCGTCGTTGCCGTCGGCCCGGCTGCGGATCGGCCCGCGCGCCGCCTGGATGCTCGAGTATTTCCCGATGCGGGTGCTCCGGGAACTGCCCGGGGGCTACTGCGAGGCGGCCATGACCTATGCGGCCGAGGACTGGATGGCCCGCCAGATCCTGGGTTTCGGCGCTGACGTCGAGGTGCTGGCACCCGAAACGCTGGCCCGGCGGGTTCACCGGGCCGCGAACGACGCGCTGGCGGCCTATGCGGCGGTCGACAGCTGAGTCCGGGACCGGCGGGCGCGCGGGCCGGGTAGCATCAGGAAGACTCTTGGAGGTGAGCGAATGGGTGCTCTACAACCGTGGCACTGGATAATCCTTCTGCTCGTTGTCGTCATACTCTTCGGATCGAAGCGGCTGCCGGATGCCGCCCGGTCCCTGGGCAAGTCGATGCGCATCTTCAAGACGGAGGTCAAGGAGCTGCAGGCCGACCACAAGACAAATCCGCCGGTAACGCCCGCCCAACCCGGCCAGGTTGCTCCCGCCCAACCCGGCCAGGTTGCTCCCGCCCAACCCGCCCAAACTCCTCCTGCCCAGGTGCACTCGGAGCGTGTCGAGGACCCGGCGCCCAACCCGACCGACAACCGCCCGGCCTGAGCCGGCGAGGACAACCGGCGCTCCGGCGCCGCTAGGTGGACGTCGTGCGCACGCCTAAATTCCTGTCCCGTCTCGACCCACGGCAGCGGCGCAGCCGTGTCAACCCAGACGGCACCATGCCGCTGGTCGAACATGTGCGGGAGCTGCGAACCCGGCTACTGATCTCGGTGGGCGCGGTCGCGCTGACCACGATCATCGGTTTCCTCTGGTACAGCCACTCCCTGTTCGGGTTCGACAGTCTCGGCGATTGGTTGCGGCACCCATACTGTGCGCTACCGGCCTCGGCGCGCGCCGAGATCACCCCGGATGGCGGATGCCGACTGCTGGCCACCGCTCCGTTCGATCAATTCATGCTGCGCCTCAAGGTGGGACTGACGGCTGGAATCGTCCTGGCCTGTCCGGTGTGGCTGCACCAACTCTGGGCCTTCATCACCCCCGGCCTGTACCGCAACGAGCGCCGCTTCGCCTTCGTGTTCGTCACCTCGGCGGCAACACTGTTCGTGGGCGGCGCACTGCTGGCCTACGTGGTGCTGTCCAAAGCCCTGTACTTTCTGCTCACCGTCGGTAGCGACGTCCAGGTGACCGCACTGTCCGGTGACCGCTACTTCGGCTTCCTGATCAATCTGCTGCTGGTATTCGGGGTCGGATTCGAGTTCCCGCTGATCATCGTGATGCTCAACGTCATCGGTGTGCTGAGCTACGAGAAACTCAAGGCGTGGCGGCGCGGTCTGATCTTCGCCGTCTTCGCCTTCGCCGCGGTCGCGACGCCCGGATCCGATCCGTTCTCCATGCTCGCTCTCGGACTTGCACTGACACTGCTGCTCGAGTTCGCAATCCAGATCGCCCGCCTGCATGACCGGCGAAAAGCCAAACGGGAAGCCAAGACCGAGATCCCCGACGACGAGGCCGCACCCATTGGGCCCGCCACCCCGATGGCCGCGCCCACCGGATCCCGCCGCGGGCATGATGACGTCACCTGAATCGGGGCCTGGGCCCGGACCCGTGGCGGATTCTCAACTGGCCGAATTCGCCGGGCAACTGGAGTTCCGGCTCGATCGTTTTCAGATCCAGGCCTGCGAGGCGCTGGAACGCCACCACGGCGTGCTGGTGTGCGCGCCGACCGGTGCGGGCAAGACCGTGGTCGGGGAATTCGCCGTACACCTTGCGCTCGCGGCGGGGCAGAAATGTTTCTACACCACGCCGATCAAGGCACTGAGCAACCAGAAACACAGCGACCTGGTTCGCCGGTACGGACCGGACCGAATCGGACTCCTGACCGGTGATCAGTCGATCAACGGCGACGCCCCAGTGGTGGTGATGACCACCGAAGTGCTCCGCAACATGCTCTACGCGGGTTCGGATGCCCTGGAGGGTCTGTCCCACGTCGTGATGGACGAGGTGCACTTCCTCGCCGATCGGATGCGCGGGGCAGTGTGGGAGGAGGTCATCCTGCATCTGCCCGAGGAGGTCCGACTGGTCAGCCTTTCAGCGACCGTCAGCAACGCCGAAGAGTTCGGGGGTTGGATCAAGACCGTGCGTGGCGACACCGCGGTGGTGGTCGACGAGCACCGGCCGGTGCCGCTGTGGCAGCACGTTCTGGTGGGTAAACGGCTGTTCGACCTGTTCGACTATGACAACACCACCGAGTCGCCGGACAAGCGGCACCGAGTAGATCCCGCATTGACCCGGCACATCGCCCACCGTCGCGAGGCCGACCGGTTGGTCGACTGGCAACCGCGTCGGCACGGGAATCGGGGCGGGCCCCGCGGAGGAAGGCCGGGGTTGCATCGCCCGCCATCGCGCCCCGACGTCATCGCCACCCTGGATCGGGAGGGACTACTACCGGCGATCGCGTTCATCTTCTCCCGGGCGGGCTGCGACGCCGCGGTCAAACAGTGCTTACGCAGCCCACTGCGGCTGACCGGAGAGTCGGACCGAGCCCGCATCGCCGAGGTGATCGACCGTCGCTGCGGGGACCTGGCCGACAGCGATCTGGCGGTGCTGGACTACTACGAGTGGCGCGAGGGTCTGCTGCGCGGGCTGGCCGCCCACCACGCCGGGATGCTCCCGATCTTCCGGCATACCGTTGAGGAGTTGTTCACCGCAGGTCTGATCAAGGCGGTCTTCGCCACCGAGACCCTCGCGCTCGGTATCAACATGCCGGCCCGCACCGTGGTGCTGGAGAAGTTGGTGAAATTCAACGGCGAACAGCACCTGCCGCTGACACCGGGGGAGTACACCCAGCTGACCGGTCGGGCCGGGCGCCGCGGGATCGACGTCGAAGGCCATGCGGTGGTGATCTGGAACCCGCACGACTCCACCGCGGAGCCCGTCGAGATCGCCGGTCTGGCTTCCACCCGCACCTTCCCGTTGCGGAGTTCGTTCGCCCCGTCGTACAACATGACGATCAATCTGATCAGTCAGATGAACCCGGCGGCCGCGCGCAAACTGCTGGAACGATCCTTCGCCCAATATCAGGCCGACCGGTCGGTGGTCGGTCTGGTCCGCGGTGTCGAGCGCGGCGAGAAGATGCTGGACGATATAGCCGCCGAGTTGGACTGGAACCGAAGTACCGATACCTCTGAACCCGCGATCCTCGACTACGCGCGACTGCGGGCTCGAATCAGCGAGCGCGAACGGGCACAATCGCGGATGTCACGGCTGGCCCGCCGCCAGGTTGCCACCGATGCGCTGGCGGCTCTTCAGCGCGGCGATATCATCAGCATTACCCATGGCCGCCGCGGCGGGCTCGCGGTAGTGCTCGACTCCGGGAATGACGCCCACGACCCGCGGCCGCTGGTACTCACCGAAAACCGTTGGGCTGGAAGAATTTCTACCGCAGATTACTCGGGCGGCACCGGACCTATCGGTTCGATGAAGCTTCCCAAGCGAGTCGAGCACCGCCAGCCCAGGGTGCGTCGCGAGCTCGCCTCGGCGTTGCGATCAGCAGCCGAGGGCCTGGCCGTGCCCCCGGTCCGCACCCGCCGCAGCGCCGGCGAGCCAACCGGCGCAGACCCGGAACTGCTCGCTCTGCGCGACGAGATACGTCGTCACCCCGCCCATCGGACCGCCGACCGAGAGGCCGTGGTGCGGGTCGCTGAGCGCTATCTGCGGGTGGAACGGGACAATCTGCAGATCCGCGGAAAGGTCAATGCCGCGACCAACTCGCTGGCCCGGACCTTCGACCGGATTGTCGGACTGCTGACCGAGCGCGGCTACATCGCCGCGGCAGACACGCCAGCTCGTGATCCGAGGGTCACCGATGACGGTCGGTTGCTGGCCCGCATCTACAGCGAGAGCGACCTGCTGGTCGCCGAATGCCTACGCACCGGAGCGTGGAAGGGCCTCCAGTCCGCCGAACTGGCCGCGGTGCTCTCGGCTCTGGTCTTCGAGTCCCGGGGCAGCGACGGCCCTGCGCCAGCGCACACCATCGACCTGCCCACGGCCGCCGTCCGCCGGGCCCTGACCGAGACCCGGCGACTGTCCGACCAGTTGCGCACCGATGAGAACCGACACCGGCTGGCGCCCTCGCGCGAACCCGACGGGGGCTTCGTCCCGGCGGTCTATCGGTGGGCCACCACCGGCAACCTGGCCGACGCGCTGGCGGCCTCCGATGTCGCCGGGAGCGGCTCACCATTGTCTGCGGGCGACTTTGTGCGATGGTGTCGTCAGGTTCTTGACCTGCTTGATCAGGTGCGAAACGCATCCCCGGACGCGGGTATGCGTAAAGCCGCGAAACGCGCCATCGACGACGTCCGGCGCGGCGTCGTGGCTGTTGACAACGGGTAGGGTGATGCAACCGCTACGGTGAGAAACGTTTTGTTCGGGGCGAGAGCTCCTGGCTATCAAGGAGAGACGATGAGCGGACCGCAGGGACCTGACGCCAACCCCTGGCAGGGATCGGGCCACGATCAGACTGCCGCCGGCTCAGACCAGCCTTCCGCCCCGGAAGCCCCGGCCTGGCAGCCGCCCGGCAGCGAGGCCCCGGCCTGGCAGCCGCCCGGCTACCCGCCCGGGCAGTACCCGCCGTACGGTCAGCAACCGATGCCGCCCGGATACCCGGCCGCGCCCCCCTACGGCGCCCCGCCCGAATACAACCCGGGTCCCTACGGGCCCCCGCCCCAGTACGGCCAACCAGGTCCGTACGGCCCGCCGCCCCAGTACGGGCAGTATCCGCCGCCGGTCCCAGGTCAGTACCCGCCGGCAGGACAGCCGGGCCAGTATCAGCAGTACCCCCCGCCAGGTGCCGAGGAAGCCTCGCAGAAGTCGATGCGCGTTATCGGCGGCGCACTCGGCGGGCTGGCCGCGCTGGTGCTCGCCGTCGTGCTGATCACCGGCTTCTGGCAACCGGGCTTCTTCGTGACGACCAAACTGGATGTCAACAAGGCCCAGCAGGGGGTCCAGCAGATCCTCACCGACGAGTCCAGCGGCTACGGCGCCAAGAACGTTGAGGACGTCAGGTGCAACAACGGACAGAACCCGACGGTGAAGAAGGGCGACACCTTCAACTGCGAGGTCAGCATCGACGGCACCAAGCGTCAGGTCACGGTGACGTTCCAGGACGACAAGGGGACCTACGAGGTCGGCCGGCCGAAGTAGTCCCACGGCTTCACCGGCGGGGCTGGAGCGGTCCAGCAAACCGGCCCCGCACCGCGTTCGACGGTCTTCACGTGCTGCTGTCAGCGGCGACCGGACAGCGCTCGAGACAGTGGGCGTCACACACCGGCAAGTTTCAGTAGGGTAGCCTAAGCTATCTAGTAATTGGGTGCGGGCATCGCCTCGCGTCCCCACTGGAAGGCAGCCACCCATGGTTGAGTCCCTGTCCGCGGATCCCCAGATCCGCAGTTCCGCAGGCGATACTGCGGCGCCCGTCATACCCCTGTGCGATCTGCAACCGGGTCAGGTCGGCTGCATCGCGGATATCGTGGGATATCCGGTGCAGCCGCAGAGCCGTCGATTGCGAGACCTCGGCTTCCTACCGGGAACCCGGGTATGTCTGTTGCGGCGCGCCCCTCTGCGGGATCCGGCGGTGTTCGGTCTTCGCGGCTATCAGATGGCTCTGCGCCGGTGCGAATCCGAATGCATTCTGGTCCGAGTCGAACCGTCGATGGACCCCGAGCATCGAGCGGGCTGATGCCGTCCGCAACCGCCGCCGGTGGGCAGCGAGTGGCTCTGTTGGGAAGCCCGAACGCGGGTAAGACCACGTTATTCAACGCGTTGACCGGACTGCGGGCCAAGACCGCGAACTACCCCGGGGTGACCGTGACGCGACGAATCGGGACGGTCCGGCTGGGAAACCGGACGGTCACGCTCGAGGATCTGCCCGGCACCTACAGCCTTGAGCCGGTCAGCCCGGACGAGCAGGTGGTCAGCGACCTGCTCGAAGGTAAGAACCCCGAAGCACCGCCACCCGATGCGCTGCTGTTGATCGTGGACGCAACCACCCTGCAGCGGTCGCTGGTGCTGGTCGGCCAGGCACTGCAACTCGGCCTGCCCTCGGCTCTGGTGCTGACGATGATCGACGAGGTGGAGTCCGGCGGCGGGAGTATCGACATACCGGCGCTGTCCAACGCGCTCGGGATCGAGGTGATCGGCGCCGTCGGCACGTCGGGCCGGGGCGTCGAGTCCGTGCGTGGCCTGCTGGCGAACCCCGACGGTTGGCCGCGGCCGGTCCTGAATCCGCCAGGTGACCCGGACGGCCTCGCCGGGTGGATCGATTCAGTGACCGGCCGTGCACTGCACGTCGCGGGTGAACGCAGCCCGTGGACCGAGCGACTCGACCGGGTTCTGCTGCACCCGATCATCGGAACCCTGATCTTCGCTCTGGTCATGATCACCTTCTTCCAGGTGATCTTCGCCTGGGCGGCGCCGTTGACCGATGCCATCAACATCGGCTTCGAATGGCTGGGCGGGCTGGCGAGTTCGCGCATTCCCAATGAACTGCTGGCGGGTTTCGTCTCGGACGGACTGATCGGCGGCGTCGGCTCCGTTCTCGGCTTCGTCCCGCAGATCATCCTGCTGTTCGTGATGATCTCGTTCCTGGAGAACGTCGGCTACATGTCCCGGGTCGCCCTGGTGATGGATCGGGTAATGGGGGCGGTGGGCCTGGAGGGTCGTAGTTTCGTCGCACTGCTGAGTTCCTACGCATGCGCCGTCCCGGGCATCATGGCAACCCGTACCATTCCGTCCTCGCGGGACCGGATAGCCACGATCCTGGTCTCGCCGCTGATGACCTGCTCGGCCCGACTGCCGGTGTACACCCTGCTGATTGCGGCCTTCGTCCCCAACACGCCGGTCCTTGGCCCGTTGCGGGCGCAGGGCCTGGTGCTGCTGGGCCTTTACCTCCTCGGCGCGGTCTCGGCCATGGTGCTGGCCGCCCTGCTCAAGCGAAGCGTGTTGCGCTCCGACAGCCTGCCCTTCTACCTCGAACTCCCGCCCTACCGGGTGCCGGGAGCAAAGCAGGTCGCCATCCAGGCCTGGGATTCCGCCAAGATGTTCATCCGCAAGGCGGGCACCATCATCCTCGGAACGACGGCGGTGCTCTGGATTCTGCTCAACGTCCCCCGGGTCGAGGCTCCGGTGGATCTGGCGCCACCGCAGGCCGCCGCATACCAGATGGAGAACAGCGTCGCCGGCAAAATCGGTACCGCGATGGTCCCGGCCTTCGCTCCGCTGGGCTTCAACTGGGAAATCAACGTGGCAGTGCTGTCGTCGTTATCGGCTCGGGAGGTGTTCGTCTCGACCCTCGGTCAGATCAGTGCCGCCGAGAGCGAACAGGATCGCAGCATCGCCGATGCCTTGAAGTCGAAGACCCGTCCGGACGGTACCCCGCTGTACTCCGCCGGCACTGTGGCTGCGATCCTGCTGTTCTTCGCGTTCGCTTTGCAATGTATGTCCACGGTCGCGGTGATGCGCCGTGAGACGAACTCCTGGCGATGGCCGCTGACCGCGTTCTTCGGACTCCTCGCCATTGCCTACGGCGCCGCGTTCATCGGTAACCGCGTCGTCACGATGATCCACGGGTAGCGCTGTGTCCGAGGCCAGGTGGGATTCATCCGAAGCACGTCTTCGGCTGCACGCCGAGCGGACCGGGGATCCCGACACCATCCGATTCGTGATCGGAGCGCTCGGGTGGTCCACGGACGGGCGGTGGACCGCGGACTCACCGGGCGGCTGCCCCGGGACGCTGGCACGACTGTTGGAACGCGGCCGATTGGCCCGTGTCGAGGTTCGGGGCGAGCAGACCCTGCTGACCCGGGCTCCCGGCGCCGATGAGTGGTCCACACTGGCAGGGGCATGCCATGACGCGATCCGCGAGGAGATCGCCGGCGTCGACGATCTGACCCGGGCGCGCACCATCGTCAGCCGGGGCATCGGCGAGGTCGCGCTGTCCCACGGCGGCGGCCTACGCATCGTCTCGCTCACCGGGAATTCGGTACAGGTGGCCATGGACGGCGCCTGCCGGGGCTGCCCGGCTTCGGAGCGGACGCTGCGCGACGGCGTACTCAACGACCTGCGGCGGGCGGGTATCGATGTCGATGTGCTGGCCGTCGAGGACTGAGTGTCAGGCGGACGCGGCTTCGATCGCCTTCTGCAGCCTTGTGATGGACGAACTGATCCCGTAATCCTGACCGAGCTGGTCGACCCGCCCCGGATCGGCGGGGACCACCGGCAGGCGGTCATCGGTCCCGGACAATCGGACCGGCGCGTCGCGGGCAACCCGGACCACCGGCCCGGCGGCGGCGATATAGTCGACAGCCGACAGAATCCGGCCCCGGAAAGCCTTGGGCAGAGACGATTCCGGATCATTGGCGGCCGCTAGAATAGCGGCCAGCGTTCCGTACCGGGCGAGCATGGCGGCGGCGGTCTTCTCGCCGACTCCGGGAACCCCGGGCAGCCCATCCGATGGGTCGCCGCGCAGCAGCGCTAATTCCGCATACGCCGCACCGGCGCGATCTTCGGGCACATGGTATCGCTCGGCGACTTCGGCAGGGCCGAACATGGTCGCCTTGGACAGCCCCCGCCCCAGATACAGCACCCGCACCGGCACCGGCTCGTCGGCGACCAGTTGCAGCAGGTCGCGGTCGCCGCTGACCACCACGACCGGGCTACGGCGCTCGGCGGCGGCCAGCGTACCGAGTACGTCGTCGGCTTCGAATCCCTCGGCGCCGGCGGTCGCGATACCGAACGCCTCGAGCACCTCCAGAATCACGTCCACCTGCGGGCTGAGATCGTCGGGCACCTCCTCGACATCATCATCGGGTGACCCGCCGGTGTCCGGGGCCAGCCTGTGTGTCTTGTAGGACGGGATGAGATCGACCCGGAACTGCGGGCGCCAATCCAGATCGAGACACACCACCAAGCGGTCCGGGTGTTCCCTGCCGATGAGGATGGCGACACTGTCGATGAAACCCCGTACCGCGTTGACCGGCCGACCGTCAGGTGCGGTGATCGACGACGGCACGCCGAAGAAGGAGCGGAACCACATGCTGGCGCCGTCGAGGAGCAACACCGGGGCAGACATCGGAGACCACGCTAACCTGGCAGCCATGAGCGCCGTCGGACGGTTCAACACTGAGGCGTACGCCCGACGGCTTGCGGCTGCCGCGGCGGGGGCGGCGACGGCGGGGCTGGCCGGTCTTATCGTCACACCCGGTTACGACCTGCGCTACCTGATCGGGTCGCGGGCGCAGACTTTCGAGAGGCTCACCGCATTGGTGATTCCGGCGAGCGGCGAGCCTGTTGTGGTGCTCCCGCGGCTGGAACTGGCAGCGCTGCGAGAGAGCGCCGCCGGCGAACTCGGGTTAATCGTGCGGGACTGGGTGGACGGCGAGAATCCCTACGAACTGGTTGCGCTTGCTCTCGGTGGGCATACGCGGGTCGCCGTCACCGACTCCATGCCAGCGCTTCATCTGCTACCGCTGGCCGAGCGACTGGGTTGCGTGCCGGCGCTGGCGACCCCTGTGCTGGCTGCGCTGCGGATGGTTAAGGACGCCGACGAAATCGAGGCGCTTCGCACCGCCGGCGCCGCTATCGACCGGGTACACGCGCAGGTCCCGAGCCTCCTCCGGCCCGGACGAACTGAGGCTGAGGTTGCCGCCGACATCACTGACATCATTGTCGCCGAGGGGCACTCGGAAGCAGCGTTCGTCATTGTCGGATCCGGCCCGCACGGCGCCGACCCGCACCATGAATGCTCCGAGCGCAAGCTGCAGCCCGGCGATATCGTCGTCGTCGATATCGGTGGCCCGGTCGAACCCGGTTACAACTCCGACTGCACGCGTACCTACAGCCTCGGTGAGCCGGATGCCGACGTCGCCGAGCAGTACGCGGTGCTGCAGCGTGCACAAGCCGCCGCGGTGGCCGCGGTCCGTCCCGGGGCCAGCGCCGCGACTGTCGATTCCGCCGCCCGCGACCTGCTGGCCGAGGCCGGCTTGGCGGATTATTTCGTGCACCGAACCGGCCACGGCATCGGGCTGTCGGTCCATGAAGAGCCCTATATCGTCGCCGGCAACGATCAGCCGCTGGCCGAGGGCATGGCTTTCAGCGTCGAACCCGGCATCTACCTGCCCGGGCGGTGGGGGGCGCGGATTGAGGACATCGTCATTGTCACCCCGGACGGGGCACAGCCGGTCAACACCCGGTCGCACGCCCTGACCGTGGTTCCGCTGCCCTGAGGATTTCGAGCGGATCAGCGCTCGGAGCGGTCCAGCAGGGTCGACGATCCCAGCACCCGCTTGACCAGCACCTCGATCACAACGCGTTTCGGGTTGGGCCGGGGTGTCCGGTAGCGCTGGGCATAGCGAAGTTCGGCGTCCCGGATGGCGTCGGGAACGCGATTGACCCCGGCGATACCCTCCAGCGACAGCCAGCGCGCGCCGTCCACCTGCGACAGCACTCCGATATTGCTGCGCTCGGCGTTGATCGCCTTCTGTGACCCGTCGCTGGTGATGACCCGGGCGATATGGGTCTGGGGATCGAAGGTGAACCCGACCGCCACCACGTGCGGGGAGCCATCGGCGCGAAGGGTGGTGAGCATGGCCAGGTGGCGTTCGGTGAGAAACTCAAAGGCATCGCTGGTCAGCCGGGTGGTGGTGTTGGGCATCGGTGAACACGCTAGCGCAGTGAATAATCACAGCCGTGGAGGACACTGCGGAAACAGCCGACCCGAGCGCCGGCGGGGCGGGCGTCGTGGTGATTTTCGGCGGCCGCAGCGAAATCGGTGCCGAGTTGGCAACCCGGTTGGCAGCGTCCCGGACGGTCGTACTGGCTGCCCGGAGCGCCGACCGACTCGATGAACAGGTCGCGATGGTGCGCGCGGCCGGTGCCCGTGAAGTGTGCGCGATGGAATTCAATGCTGATGACCTGAGCTCCCACCAACCGCTGGTGCAGCGCCTGGTCGCCGAGTTCGGGCGGATCGACACCGCGGTGCTGGCCTTCGGCGTCCTGGGCGAGCAGTCGCGTGCGGAGGCCGACCCAGCCCACGCGATCGCCATCGTGCATACCGATTACGTCGCGCAGATCAGTCTGCTGACGGTACTGGCGTCGGCGATGCGGGCTGCCGGGTGCGGCACGCTGGTGGTGTTCTCCTCGGTGGCCGGCATCCGGGTACGCCGTGCCAACTACGTCTACGGCTCGGCAAAGGCCGGGTTGGACGGTTTCGCCTGCGGCCTGGCCGATTCCCTGCACGGCAGCGGGGTGCGGGTGTTGATCGTGCGACCGGGGTTCGTCATCGGCCGGATGACCGCCGGGATGGATCCTGCACCGTTTTCCAGTACTCCGGCGCAGGTCGCCGAGGCCACCGCGCGGGCGCTGAAGCGGGGCCGACGCACGGTCTGGGTGCCATGGGCGTTGCAGCCGGCCTTCGCCGTGATGCGCATGCTGCCGCAATCGCTCTGGCGACGGTTGCCCCGGTGATGAACGAAGTGAAGAACCGAACCAACCCGGTGATGAACGAAGTGAAGAACCGAA
>JAHZJY010000126.1 GCA_022600695.1 Actinomycetes bacterium
CTGGAATCAGTCAAGTAACCCCACTGGGTATGGTTGGTCGCCGTGCCTCTCAACACGGTCGCGCTCGAAATGGTCCCGCCCAACACCGACCGCAGCGTGCCCGAGCAACTGGAAGAGGCGCGCAAGGTTGCGCGGATCTCCACCGAGATCGGTATCGCCGGCCGGATCGGCCACGTGATGATCCCCGGCATGATCGACGAGGACGGCGATCGGCCCGTCGAGATGAAGCCGAAACTCGACGTCCTGGACTATTGGCGGCTGATTGCCCCGGAACTGCCCGGGGTCAAGGGGTTGTGCACCCAGGTCACCTCATTCTCCGACGAGGGGGTCCTGCACCGGAGGTTGACCGATCTGATCGCGTCGGGGATGGAGGGCATCGCGTTCGTCGGTGTGCCCCGCACGATGAGCGACGGCGAAGGCTCCGGGGTGGCCCCTACCGACGCACTGGCCAGCTACCGCGATCTGGTCCCGAACCGGGGTGCGATCCTGATTCCTACTCGCGCGGGGGAGGCCGCGCGGTTCGGCTACAAGTGCGGGCAGGGCGCGACCTACGGGATGACGCAACTGCTGTACTCCGACGCCATCGTCGGGTTCCTCACCGAGTTCGCCAGGGCCAGCGATCAGCGGCCCGAGATCCTGCTGTCGTTCGGCTTCGTGCCGAGGGTGGAAAGCCGGGTGGGACTGATCAACTGGCTCATCCAGGATCCGGGCAACGCCGCCGTCGCGGGGGAGCAGGATTTCGTCGCAAAGTTGGCCGCCGCCGAGCCGCCGGTCAAACGACGGATGATCATCGACCTCTACCAGCGGGTCATCGACGGAGTCGCCGAGTTGGGGTTCCCGCTGAGCATTCATCTCGAGGCCGCCTACGGCTACTCGGCTCCGGCGTTCGACACCTTCGCCGAGATGCTGTCCTACTGGTCACCCCGGTGAAAACCTGGATCGACTTCGACGCCGCACCGGTCTTCGCCATACCGCTGACCGACTCCGTGGGAGGACTGGTCGTCTGCGAGGGCATGCTGATCGAGGGCCCGCAGGGATGGGGGGAGTTCAGCCCGCCCGCCGATTGTGACGACCGGACGGCGGGGCGTTGGCTGACCGCAGCCATCGAGGTGGGCACGGTCGGCTGGCCGGATCCGGTCCGGGGCCGGGTACCGGTCGCGGTGACCGTCCCGTCGGTGGCGCCGGCCCGTGCCCGGCAACTGATCATCGACTCCGGTTGCCGCACCGCCGCGGTGCGGGTCGCTGACCGGGCGGACTCGCTGGCCGGCGATATCGCCCGACTGGAGGCTGTTCGCGACGTTCTGGGGCCGTCGGGGGCCATCCGCTGCGATGCGAACGGACACTGGGATGTCGATACCGCCGCAGCCGCGGTCCCCGTCCTGGACCGTGCCGCCGGTGGGCTCGAGTTCGTCGAGCAACCGTGTGCCGGTCTCGATGACGTCGCCTCGCTGCGCCGGCGGGTGGGCGTCCCGATCGCCGTCGACCAATCGGTCCGGGACGCGCCGGATCCGCTGCGGCTGGCATTGGCCGACGCTGCCGACATCATCGTGCTGACGGCGGCGGCCCTGGGCGGGGTCCGGCGGGCGTTGCGGGTCGCCGAAGGCTGCGGCCTGCCGTGCGTGGTGGCCGATGAGATACACAGCAGCATCGGCATCTCCGGTGGCCTGGCGCTGGCCGGGGTGCTTGCCGAGACCGGTTTCGCCAGTACGTTGGGCGGTGCGTGTCTGCTGTCCGGCGACGTCGTCAGCCCGGGCCGATCCTTGATTCCCGACGACGGGTACCTTCCGGTGGCCCCGATGCCGCCGGCGCCCGACCCCGACCGGCTGGAGCGGTTCGGCACCAGCGATCCGGAGACCGTCGCACGGTGGCGGGGGCGGCTCGTTTCGGCGCAGCGCTATCTGTGACGGCGCTCTAGTCATAGCCGGGCGCGTCCGCCACGACTTGGAGCCCGTCTCCTTGGCGGTGGCCCGGGACTGCAGGTGGTTGAGCAGTGCATGCTCAGCGGTGGGTTGGCGGCGCCGATGGGTTTCCAGCCGGTCGAGCACCGCCGGCACCTGTCCGGCGCTCAGCGCGTCGACCGGTAGCGAGGCGAGCTTGTTCCACGCCGCCTCGAGTTCGTTCAGGGCGGCCAACATCTTCATATTTAGAACACTAGTTCGACACTCTGACGGGTTTCGGTTCGCCGCGCACCGCCGGATCGAGGGGAAACGGCTGAGCTTGAATCCGGGCTGAGTTTCCGCCCAACTCGGCCGGTTCATCGAGACTGGGTTTGGCGGCCGCTGCTGCCAGTGCGACTATGTAGCGGCAACTTTGCCGCAGCGAAAGGCATCAGGGCTTACAGCGATGTACGACCAAGTCACCGGATGGGATGCCGGAACAGACCCCAGGGATGCTGGATTTCGCATCGATTCGGTACTGGCCCGCAGCTGGCTGTTGGTCAACGGGGCCCAGTATGAGAAGTTCGCCCCGGCGTCGCATTCGCGTGCCGACGTCGTGGTGCTCGATATCGAGGACGCGGTGGCCCCGAACGGCAAGCCGGCTGCCCGGGAGAACGTCGTCCGCTGGCTGGCCGACGGCAATCGCGACTGGGTCCGGGTCAACGGGTTCGGCACCCAGTTCTGGGCCGACGATCTGGATGTGCTGGCCAAGACGTCGGTCGGCGGGGTGATGCTGGCGATGGTGGAATCGGTCGATCACGTCACCGAGACCGCCAAACGGCTGCCCGGTATCCCGATCGTCGCGCTTGTGGAGACCGCACGCGGGCTGGAACGCATCACCGAGATCGCCGCCGCCAAGGGCACGTTCCGGCTGGCGTTCGGCATCGGCGACTTTCGTCGTGACACCGGCTTCGGGGAGAACCCGACGACACTGGCCTACGCCCGGTCGCGGTTCACCATCGCGGCCAAGGCGGCACATCTCCCGGGCGCGATCGACGGTCCGACCGTCGGCTCCAGTGCGCTCAAGCTCAGCGAAGCGACCGCGGTGTCGGCCGAATTCGGCATGACCGGCAAGATCTGCCTGACTCCGGACCAGTGCCCGACGGTCAATGAAGGTCTCTCTCCCTCACAGGAGGAGATTTCCTGGGCTCAGGAGTTCTTCGCCGAATACGAGCGTGACGGCGGCGAGATTCGGAACGGCTCCGATCTGCCTCGGATAGCCCGCGCCACCAAGATTCTCAATCTGGCCCGTTCTTACGGGATCGAGGTATCGCAGTTCGACGATCAGGCTGTGCACGTGACGGCGCCATCGGACACGTACCACTACTGAGGATCCACTCCTGGGGATCCACTCCTGGGGCTTCAGCCGGCGGCGATAAGGTCCGCGGCTTTCTCGCCGATCACGACGGCCGGGGCGTGGGTGTGCCCGCGGATGATGGTCGGCATCACCGAGGCGTCAGCCACCCGCAGCCCGCGCACACCGCGTACCCGGAGTTGGGGGTCGACGACACTGCGGTCGTCGCGTCCCATCCGGCAGGTGCCGACCGGATGGTAGAGCGTGTGTGAACAGCTCTGGAGGGCCCGTTCGAGGGTCTCGTCGTCGAGCGCCGTTGCGTGCAGGGGGCGAACGACCTCGCCCAGGACATCCCGGAGAGCGGTGGCTCGGGCGATCGTCGCGGTCACCCGCAGGCCCTGCATCATGGCCGCGTGGTCGATGCCGTCGGGGTCGGACAGATAACGCGGGTCGATGACCGGTTTGGCGGCCGGGTCGGCCGACTTCAGCGTGATCCTCCCCTTGCTGTGCGGTGTGAGCAGCACCGGCCCGGTGGCGACGGCGTGGCCGTACGGCTCACCGATGCCCTCGTCGAAGAATGGGGCCGGTGCCCAGATCAGTTCGAGATCGGGGAGGTCCAGATCGGTCCGGCTGCGCACGAACCCGTAGGCCTCACCCACATTGGAGGTCAGCATGCCGCGCCGGCGCAGCAGGTAGTCGATCAACTGCCGCGGCTTCTCCGCGTCGAAGAGGCTGTCATCGCGCATGGCGAACCCCAGCGGGCAGATCAGATGGTCCATCAGGTTGCGGCCGACCTCCGGCGCGTGGTGCACCGTGTCGATGCCGACATCGGCGAGTTCGGTCTCGTCCCCGATGCCGGAGAGCATCAGTAATTGGGGGGTGTTGACCGCACCGGCGCACAGCACCACCTCGCGGGCCGCCCATACCGTCTGCCGGCGCCCGTCGGCATCGTCGAACTCCACGCCGACCGCACGGCCGCCGCCGATGAGCACCCGGCGCACCGTGGACTCGGTCAGAACGGTCAGATTGCGCCGGTGCAGCACCGGCTTGAGGTAGGCGTCGGCACAACTCCACCGCGCGCCGCGGCGTTGGGTCACCGCCGTCTGGCAGAACCCGTCGAGCATGGGATCGCCGGGGGCGCTCACCCGATAGCCGGCCTGTTGGGCTGCCTGCAGCCACAGCGATGTCGAGGGTCGCGGGCTGCGCTGCTCGGAGATGCACAGCGCGCCGTTCTCGACGCGGTCGAAATAGGGGCGCAGATGCGCGTAATCCCATTCCTGCCCGGCGTGCTGCGCCCATTCGTCATAGTCGGCCGGAAAGCCGGGCACCCACATCATCGCGTTCATCGATGATGAGCCGCCGAGGACTTTGCCTCGCGGCCAGTAGATTTCCCGCCCACCGACATCCTTCTGCGGTTCGGTGAGGTAGTCCCAGTCCAGGGGGCTGCGGAACAGTTTGGAGAAAGCGGCAGGAATATGAACGAATTTGTCCGAATCCAGTGGGCCGGCTTCCAGCACCACCACGGTCACGCCGGCATCGGCACTGAGCCGACTGGCCACCACCGATCCGGCCGACCCGGTACCGACCACCACGAAATCGGACTGCACGGGCGAAGTATAGGCGGGCCGGATGCGTCCCGCCGTCAGTTCGTGACGTAGCGGTCCGCCACCTCGAGTGCCGTATCGAGCACCGCAAGTCCTTCTGCCACTTCGGCATCGGTGACGTTGCACGGTGGGCAGACGTGGATCCGGTTGTAGTTGGCGAACGGCAGCATTCCGCCCGCCTTGCATGCCGCGATAACGGCATTCATCGCCGGACTCGACGCTCCGTAGGGTGCCAACGGCTCCCGCGTCACGGGATCGGCGACCAATTCGACCGCCCAGAACACCCCCAGGCCGCGAACCTCGCCGACCGAGGGATGTCGCTGAGCCAGCTGTCGCAGGCCCGGTCCGAGCACCTGCTCGCCGATCCGTGCGGCATTGGCGACCATCCCCTCATCCTCCATCGCGTTGATGGTCGCCACCGCACATGCAGTGGCCAACGGGTGCCCAGAGTAGGTCAGCCCACCAGGGTAGGGGCGCTCGGCGAACGTCGCGTAGATGGCCTCGTTGATCGCCACCCCACCGAGCACCACATAGCCGGATGTCACGCCCTTGGCGAAGGTGATGAGATCGGGCACGACGTCGAAATTGTCGATGGCGAACCACTTGCCGGTGCGGCCAAAACCCGCCATCACCTCATCGGCGATGAACACGATGCCGTAGCGGTCGCACAGCTCGCGGACCCCGGCCAGGTACCCGGGCGGCGGAACCATGATCCCGGCGGTACCCGGCACGGGCTCAAGGATGATGGCGGCGATCGTTGCGGGGCCCTCGAGTTGGATGGTCTGCTCGAGGTGCTGGAGGGCACGCTCGCATTCCTGCTGCTCGGTGTCCGAATGGAACGGCGATCGGTACAGGAACGGGCCGAAGAAGTGCACCACCCCGCTGTTGCCGTGGTCGTTGGCCCACCGCCGCGGATCACCGGTGAGGTTGATCGCGGTGTCGGTGCCGCCGTGATAGGACCGGTACCTCGCCAGCACCTTGTAGCGGCCGGTGTGCAGTCGTGCCATCCGGACCGCGTGCTCGACAGCGTCGGCGCCGGCGTTGGTGAAGAAGACCCGATTCAGGTCGCCCGGGGCGCGCTCGGTGATCAGCCGCGCAGCCTCGGACCGAGCGGAGTTGACGTGGGCGGGTGCGACGGTACACAACTTGGCGGCCTGCTCGGTGATGGCCGCTATCACCTTGGGGTGCTGGTGGCCGATATTGGTGTTGACCATCTGCGAGGAGAAGTCCAGCAGCCGGTTGCCCTCGCCATCCCAGACATAGGAGCCCTCGGAGGCCAGGACGGTCATCGGCGAGAACTGGCCCTGGGCCACCCAGGAGTGGAAAACGTGCCGCCGGTCGAGTTCGTAGGCGTGCCGGCCTTCTGCGATGGCGGCGTCGATGTCCTGGCCGTTGGGGAGGACCTGAGGCAGCGCCGCATCGGCGCCTATTCCCGTGCTGGGGCCCATCCCGGGATCGGTGACTGTCATGGGCGCAGAGTTTACCGGCCGCTGGGGGCGACGAAGCCCGCGGTGAGCCCAGTTCGACGGATCGCGCCCACGGCCACTTTTCGGCCACTTTTGGGTGCGACGACAGCACCGTTGGGTCACGGTTCGACAAAGCGCCCTGCGCCGATCCGCCGGCGGGTGGTTGCCGGGAATCTGTTGTTGTAGAAGTGGTTGTAGTGACTGATGCGAAACGGGTCGCAAGGCCACCGGCGCATCGGAGAACCGAACACGCAACAACGGAACACACGAAAGAGGTGGAGTGAACATGAAGCGCATGGGTACGGCCGTGGTCGGCCTGGTGCTGTTCATGATGGCGACCGTGCTGGGGGCCTCCGCGGCCTCGGCGGCCCCGGTATCCCGGGACCAGGCCGTCAACTACGTGATCGAGCGGGGTCTCGCCCAGCGCGGTGTGCCCTACTCGTGGGGCGGGGGCGGTATCGACGGGCCCAGCCTCGGGGAAGGCACCGGGGCCGAGATCGTCGGTTTCGATTCCTCCGGTCTGATTCAGTACGTCTACGCCGGCGTGGGTGCCAAACTGCCGCGGTCCTCCGGCGCCATGTACAACGTCGGACAGCGGGTCACCCCCGCCCAGGCGAAGCCCGGAGATCTGCTCTTCTACGGGCCGGAAGGCTCACAGAGCGTCTCGCTGTTCCTTGGCAATAACCAGATGCTGGAGGTCACCGACGCCGGGGTGATCGTCTCGCCGGTACGGACCACCGATATGGCATCGCACCTGGTGCGCGTTATCGCCTAGCGGCCTGTTTCGGCGGACGGCCCGTTCTTCCTCCGGGAGACCAGATACCCGTTCCCGGCGCCGTGTCACGTGCGCCAGAGCGACTCCTGGGCAACGCTGGCCACCAGCGTTCCGGTGTTGTCGCTGATCGAGCCGAAAGCCAGTCCGCGCGCGTCGCTGTGGCTGACGGCGATCGCGTCGTAGCAGTGCCACCGATGCGGGTTGACCGCCCGGTGCAGCCACAGTGCATGATCGAGGCTGGCCGCACCGCCGGGCCCGGGTTCCTGTTCCCCGGGCGGTCGGGCGGTCGAGACCATACCCAGATCGGACACGAAGGTCAGTGCACAGGCTCGCAGTACGGGGTCGTCCTCGATGGCCTCGCGGGAGCGGAACCAGAACGGTTGCATAGGCCATTGCGATGGCTCGCCGGCCGCCATCCGAAACTCGAAGTGATCCATCCAGCCCTCGGGGAGGGTCACAGCGGTCGTGGCGTCGGCCAACGGAAGCCGCGGGCGGGCCGGCCGTTGCCAGTCGAGGGTCGTCTCCGGGCAGTGAAAGGAGGCCAGCATTTCGAAGATCGGCACGCCGTCCTGGCTGGCGGTCACCCGACGGGTGTTGAACGAACGGCCGTCCCGGGTCGGTTCCACGGTGTAGTCCACGTCGACCCCGACCCGGCCGCTCGTGATGAAGTAGGCGTGCAGCGACTGCGGCAACCGGCCGGAGTCGACGGTGGCGCCCGCGGCGGCCAAGGCCTGCGCAGCGATCAGACCGCCGAAGAGTCGGGGACCCGCGCCCTGGGCGTTGGTAGCCCGGAAACTGTGCC
>JAHZJY010000127.1 GCA_022600695.1 Actinomycetes bacterium
CCGGCCGACCGCCGCCGGTCCGGGTTCCGCGGCGAGCAGGGTTGTCCAGTTGCGCAGCGGTACCAGGACGGGCAACGGCGGCTCTCTGCGGTCCCTGAAGTGTTGCAGATTCATCAGGACGATGAGCTGAACGATCATCGCCGCCGTGATCTGCAGCAGGTCCCCGGCGGGATTGGGGTCAGCCCAGGCCAGTGTCAAGAGGGCGACCAGCAGCGCCAGGGTGGCGATGTGGGTGCCGAAGCGGCCGTCGGCGAACAGTCGGATCTGGTAGGCGCCGATCAGACTGCGCAGGGCGAAGAGTGGACTGACCGCGAGCAGAAAGCTGATCGGAACATCCCGTAGGACAACAATTCCCAGTGCGGCGGCCAGCGACCAGAAGAACAGGGCGATCATCGGCGCCACCCAGAGCAGGGTGTGGAAGAAATATCGCTGAAGCTCCCGCAGCGCCGGCGCGCTGCGCAGCCTGACGAGGTCGAAATAGAAGATACCGGCACTGTCATAGGTGCCACGGAACAGCGGGATCACCAGGTAGAAGAACTGGAACGCGTCGATCTGCTGCCAGCTGGTGAGCCCGGCGGTGAGATCGAAAGCCCGCGTGTTGGTGCCGTAGAAGCCGACCAGCGCGAGGACGAGGATGGCGTCGAGGCGCAGGCTCAGTCCGGACAGCGTCGTCTCGAAGCCGAGCCGCGGCGGGATGGTGGGCAGGTAGCGCCAGATGCGGTGACCGGCGACACCGGCTCGTGGACCCGGCTGCCACGGCCCCGCAATTTTGGGCCCTGGATACCGCGGCCACAGCCCCATCAGCCGGTAGACCTCGAGACAGTAGTGCACCGTGATCCAGATGCCGATGGCGTTGGACACCACGATCGAGATGATGATCGCGGCGGCGGGGTAGAGGTAGAAGCCGAGTCCGAGGATCGCCAGTTGGGTGACGATCGGCACGAACATCGACCAGATCGGCTTGTAGACGCGGCGAGTCGCATAAATACCGGAGTGCAGGACCCGGACCGGGAAGTCGATGGCGAGTTCGATCACGATCAGCATCGCGTAGAGGCGGGCCACCGGATCTCCGCCGGGCGGGCTCAACGCGAAGACGACGGCGCCACCGGCCGCGATCACGATCACCCCGAGGCACACCGAGAGGACCAGCCAGCGGCCGATCTCCGACTCGGATCCGTCGCGCTGCCCGGACCGTGCGAAGACCCGCAGCCGCTCCCGCATGACCTCCAGCAGTCCCCACCAACCGCCGGCGACGATCAGGCTGCCGGCGCGCAGCACCATGACGGTGAAGGCCGCGACCCCGCCCAGGGTCGACAGCAGAATGAAGAACTCCGCCACGTGGACGGCGAACCGCACGGTAGCGATCAGGAACGGATACCGGAGGCGGTAGCCGAAATAGCTGAGGATCCGACCGGTGAGGAGGCATCCGTACATGGATACCGGCCGACTGTTGCGCAGCGCCGTGCGCTCAAACCAGCGGTCGATCTCGTTCACGGGGCGAGGCTTTCCATCCGGGTGTTGAATAGAGTGCGCCATGAAACGAGGCGACGCAGCAGTATTCTCCCTTTCCGCCGTCCTGGCGGTGATCGTGGCGATCGCCGTCGCCTACAGCCTGCTGGTCTTGGATCGGCGGCCCACCGGGCCCAGCGCTGCGGCCGGGGACAGCACCTCGAGCCTGCTGGTTCTCACCTGGGGCCCGAGTCTGTGCACCGTCGCCCCGTCCAACCCCGGGTGCCGGTCCGGTCATGTCGGCCGACTGGGGGAGACCTTTGTTCTCCATGGCCTGTGGCCGCAGCCCTCGAGCGAACAGTACTGCGATGTTCCCAAACGGGTCGCCGCCCGGGAACGCACGCCGGTGCAACTGCCCTCGGATCTGAAGAACAGCCTCACCGCCATCATGTCGGACCCGGTGATCACCACACACGAGTGGTACGCACACGGCACCTGCTCGGGTGTCGCGCCACCGGAATACTTCGGTTTTGCGACGACCCTGACCGAGCAGGCCGGCAAGGTCCTCGACCCGCTGTTCGATGACGCTTCGGGGCGGGTTCTGTCCGCGCGTTCGCTCCGGGAGACCTTCGATGCCCAGTTCGGCGGTGGCGCGGGTAAGCGCGTCGGCCTGTCCTGCCGCAACGCCGGAAACCAGGGATCGGTCGTCTACGAGGTTCGGCTGTCGTTGCCACCGGTGGTGGATCTGCCGGCCACGCCGGGCGGGGTGTCGTTGCGGGAGGTACTCGCCAAGGGGCCGGCGATCCCCGCCGGGTGCGGACAGGGGCGCGTGCCCGGCGGGTAGGGCGGGCAGACTGAACCGATGACCGCCGACCAGTCGCTGCTCCTCAAACTGCTCGACCCAGAGACCCGGCCCGATCCCTACCCGGTGTTGCGGCAGTTGCGCGAGGACGCCCCGCTGCGGCTACCCGATTCCAATCTGGCTGTCTTCGCCGGATTCTCCGACTGCGAGACGGCGTTGCGGCACCCGTCGTCGTGCAGTGATCGGCTCAAGTCGACCATCGCCCAGCGTGCCGTCGCCGCCGGTGAGGTGGCTCGGCCGTTCGGGACCCCGGGTTTTCTGTTTCTCGACCCGCCTGATCACACCCGACTGCGCCGGCTGGTGAGTAAGGCTTTCTCGCCCAAGGTGGTCAAATCCCTGGAGCCGGAGATCACTGCACTGGTCGACGGGTTGCTGGACGCGGTGGCAGCCACCGGGCACTTCGAGGCGATCGCAGACCTGGCCTATCCGCTGCCGGTGGCGGTGATCTGTCGGCTGCTGGGAGTGCCGATAGAGGACGAACCGGCCTTCAGTCGGGCGTCGTCGCTGCTGGCGCAGGGTCTGGACCCGTTCATCGCGTTCAGCGGCCAACCGCAGGGTTTCGAGGAACGGCTTGAGGCGGGTCTGTGGCTGCGGGACTACCTTCGCGGGCTCGTCCGGCAGCGGCGCGCGAATCCCGGTGACGATCTGATGTCGGGACTGGTCGCCGTCGAGGAGTCCGGCGACCAACTCACCGAGGACGAGATTGTGGCGACCTGCAACCTGCTGCTGGTCGCCGGTCACGAGACCACGGTCAACCTGATCGCCAACGCGATCCTGGCGATGCTGCGGCACCGGCGGTACTGGTCCGCGCTCGGCGACGATGCCGGGCACGCGTCGGCGATCGTCGAGGAGACGCTGCGCTACGACCCTCCTGTCCAACTGGTCGGGCGGATCGCCGGGGAGGATATGAGCATCGGCGATATCCCGATTCCCAAGGGCGACACCATGATGTTGCTGCTGGCCGCCGCTCACCGTGACCCGGAGGTGGTCGAACGGCCCGACGAGTTCGACCCGACCCGGTCGCCGGTGCGGCACCTCGCCTTCGGTCTGGGCCCGCACTTCTGCCTTGGCGCCCCGCTGGCCCGACTCGAGGCCACGGTCGCGCTCTCGGCGGTGACCAAACGCTTCCCGGGCGCCCGCCTCGAAGTGGAACCGGCCTACAAGCCGCACGTGACCCTGCGGGGTCTGGCCGCACTCGACGTTGCGGTGTAACTTTCGCGCATGAAGATTCTCCTTGTCGGTGCCGGTGGGGTGGGTTCGGCGTTCTGCGCGATCGCCGAACGGCGGGACTTCTTCGAGCAGATCGTCGTCGCCGACTACGACGAGGCCAGCGCCCGACGGGCCGCCGGCGCGGTAGGGGACCCGCGATTCACCGCAACCCGGGTGGATGCGTCCTCGGCGGACGCGGTGGCGGCCCTGATCGGCGAGTACGACATCACCCATGTGGTCAACGCCGTGGACCCCCGGTTCGTGATGCCGATCTTCAACGGAACCCTGGCCGGTGGCGCCGACTACCTCGATATGGCGATGAGCCTGTCCCAGCGCCATCCGGACAAACCCTACGAGTTGACCGGGGTCAAACTCGGTGACGAACAGTTCGAGGCCGAGCCGCAGTGGCGGGAAGCCGGCCGGCTGGCGCTGGTCGGACTGGGTGTCGAACCTGGACTGGCCAACGTCTTCGCCCGCTACGCATCGGACAACCTGTTCAGCGAGATCGACGAACTCGGGGTCCGCGACGGCGCCAACCTCTCGGTCGCAGGGTATGAGTTCGCGCCCTCGTTCTCCATCTGGACCACTATCGAGGAATGCCTCAACCCGCCGGTGATCTGGGAGAAGGGTCGCGGTTGGTTCGTCACCGAACCCTTCAGTGAGCCCGAGGTTTTCGACTTCCCGGAGGGCATCGGACCGGTCGAGTGTGTCAACGTCGAGCACGAAGAGGTGCTACTGATGCCGCGCTGGATCGACTGCAAACGGGTGACGTTCAAGTACGGCCTGGGTGACGAATTCATCGATGTCCTCAAGGTGCTGCACAAGCTCGGACTCGATCGCACCGAGACGGTGACGGTCCGCAGCGACCAAGGCGCCGTCGAGGTCAGTCCGCGAGATGTGGTGGCGGCCTGCCTGCCCAACCCCGCCGCCCTCGGTCCGCAGATGAAGGGCAAGACCTGCGCCGGGCTGTGGGTGACCGGCACCGGGAAGGACGGCGCACCCCGGTCGACC
>JAHZJY010000128.1 GCA_022600695.1 Actinomycetes bacterium
GCGGACGGTGAGATCGAGGTGTTTCAGGAGTTCGGCAAGATCGGCAAGAGCCTGAAGAACTCGGTCTCACCGGATGAGATCTGTGACGGCTACGGCGCGGACACGCTCCGGGTCTACGAGATGTCGATGGGCCCCCTGGAGGCATCCCGGCCGTGGGCGACCAAGGATGTCGTCGGTGCGCATCGGTTCCTGCAGCGGGTGTGGCGGCTCATCGTCGATGAGACGTCCGGCGAAACCCGCACGGGCGATGACGATCTGGACGAGGAGACGTTGCGGGTACTGCACCGGACCATCGAGGGCGTCCGCGACGATTACACGCATCTGCGCAACAACACTGCCGCCGCCAAACTGATCGAGTACACCAACCACCTCACGAAATCCGGTATCACCGCTCGGTCGGCACTGGAGCCACTTGTGCTGATGGTCGCCCCGTTAGCCCCGCACCTGGCCGAGGAACTGTGGTCCCGGCTGGGGCACGTCGGCTCCCTGGCGCACGGACCGTTCCCGGTGGCCGATCCGCAGTATCTGCTGGCCGATACCGTCGAATACCCGGTTCAGGTCAACGGGAAGGTGCGGGGACATATCACCGTTGCCGCCGATGCCGACCGGGAGGCGGTCGAGACCGCCGCCCTGGCCGAGGACAAGGTACGCGGCTTCCTGGCCGGCGCGACGCCGAAGAAGGTGATCGTCGTTCCCGGCCGACTGGTGAACGTGGTCGTCTGACCGCGGATTCGTTCATCCGGCGGATATCGAACCGCGAGGGCGGATCACCACCTGGTGGGTGTGCGCGTCCGGCGGGGTCGCGACAACGTCGGCCACCACACCGGCGACGGTCTGTGGCGTGAGAAAGTTCGCCGGGTCGTACTCTCCGCCCTCGTAGGCGACCAGATCGCGTTGCATCTCGGTGTCCACCCGGCCGGGATGAATGCTGGTGACCCGCAACAGGGGTTCGTCGGCCCGCAGCGAGTCGGCGAAGGCTCGCAGGGCGAACTTGCTCGCCGAGTACGCCGCCAGGCCGGGTGAGGCATTGATGCCGGAGCCGGAATTGATGAACACCACCTGCCCGCGGGCCGCGCGCAACGCCGGCAGCATCGCCAGTGTCAACGCGACCGCGCCGGTCACGTTCACCTCGAGGGTGGCGCGCCATTGATCCGCGGTGGATTCGGCCACTCGCCCCGGATAGGCCACCCCGGCGTTGTGGACCAGCACATCGAGTCGGGTCAGGACCTCCGCGGCGGCGTCAATGCCGTCCGGATCGGTCAGGTCCAGAGGCCAGGTGGTGGCACCCAGTCGGTCGGCCACGGCGTCCAGCCCGGGTGACGGCCGGCCGGCCAGCAGCAGGGTGTGGGTGGGAGCCAGCGCCTCGGCGATCGCCGATCCGATTCCCCCGCTTGCTCCGGTGATCATCGCCGTTGCGGGCATGGGCTCACCCTACCGACCTGCGGGACATCCTCTCGCACCGCAGAATGAACAGGTGGCATTCGACGCCGGCTTCGCGCCGACCCAGCTCGCGGCCCGTGCGGCGTACCTGCTCCGGGGCAATGACCTCGGCGTGATGACCTCGGCGGCACCGCGGCTCTACCCGCACATGTGGAGTTGGGATGCGGCATTCGTTGCGGTCGGCCTGGCCCCGTTGAGCGTGGAGCGCGCGGTCGTCGAACTCGACACGTTGCTCTCCGCCCAGTGGGCCAACGGCATGATTCCGCACATCGTGTTCGCCGACGGGGTCGATGGCTACTTCCCCGGACCCGACCGCTGGGCCTGTGCGGAGTTGGCCGCCAACGCCCCGTCGAACCGCCGGACATCGGGGATCACCCAGCCCCCGGTACACGCGATCGCGGTGCAGCGCATTCTCGATCGGGCCCGGATCCGCGGCCGCTCGACCCGGGCGGTGGCGGAGTCGTTCCTGGACCGCCGCTGGAGCGATCTGGTGCGCTGGCATCGCTGGCTGGCCGAGGCCCGTGACCCTGAGCACGATGGCCGCATCACGCTGTACCACGGCTGGGAATCGGGGATGGACAACTCGCCGCGATGGGATCGGGCGTACACCAACGTGATTGCCGGTTCGGTGCCGCGCTACGAACGCGCCGACAACAGCATCATCACCGATCCCAGCCAGCGTCCGTCGGACGGGGAGTATGACCGCTACCTGTGGCTGCTCGAAGAGATGAAGTCGGTGCGCTACGACGACAACCGGCTGCCCTCGGCGATGAGCTTCGCGATCCAGGACGTTTTCGTGTCCGCCATCTTCTCGGTGGCCTGTGAGGTGCTGGCCAATATCGGTGAGGAGCACAAGCAGCCCCTTGCCGATGTCCGCGAGCTGTACGGCTGGGCGGATCGGTTCCGGGCCGGGGTGGTGGAGACCGCCGACCAGAGGAGCGGTGCGGCAAGGGATTTCGACCTCCGCGGACAGTCTTGGATCACCACCGACACCGCCGCGCAGTTCGCGCCGCTGATGTGCGGCGGATTGGAGCACGACCGGGAGCGTGCGTTACTCAAGATCTTCGAGGGCCCCCGATTCTGCGGCCACCCCGATCTGAAGTTCGGGTTGCTGCCGTCGACCTCGCCGGTATCGAAGGACTTCCGTCCGCGTGAGTACTGGCGTGGACCGGTGTGGCCCGTGCTGAACTGGCTTTTCGCCTGGACGTTCGCGCGGCGGGGTTGGTCGGAGCGGTCGTTGATGCTGCGCCGGGAAGGGTTGCGCCAAGCCGGTGACGGTGCGTTCGCCGAGTACTACGAGCCGTTCACCGGTGAACCGTTGGGCAGTATGCAGCAGTCCTGGACCGCCGCGGCGGTGCTGGACTGGCTGGGGTAATCGGGGTTAATCCCGGGGCGGCTGCCGTCAGGCCTCTTCGGTGTCGGCCAACCGCTCCAGGGGCTGGAGAGCCTTGGTGAGATTCTCGCGTTCGGCGTCGGAGAGTCGGCCGAGCATCGTCGACAGATGCGCGCGACGGGCTTCCAGTGCCTCGGTGTACTGCACCAGACCCTCCGGGGTGACCTCCACGAGAACCGCACGCATATCGGAGGGATCGCGGGAGCGTCTGACCAGACCCACCTTCTCCAAACGGCGGATCGCCACCGTCGTGGTCGGTGTGCGGACCCGTTCGCGGGTGGCGAGTTCGGTCATCCGGATCGGCCCGCTGTCGAGAAGTGTCAGCAGAATTGATATCTGTGCCAGGGTCAGATCGGGCCGGGTCCCACGTTGGGTGTCGGCCCGGCGCAGCACGTTGAACAGTTTCGACAGCACCCGTTGCAGGTCGCCGGCCAGTTCGGGGGCCTGCGTCGGCGGCTTCGACATAAGCCGTGAGTCTAACCGGCCGCGGCCCCGGATCGGGACGAAGTCAGCCGCACCGCCGCGATCACAGCAACTGGGACAGGAACCGTTGCAGACGACCGGTGGTGGCGGCGGTGAAGATCTGATCCGGTGGTCCGGATTCCACCACGCGGCCATGGTCCATGAACACCACGGAGTCCGCGGTCGAGCGGGCAAATCCCATCTCGTGGGTCACTGCCACCATGGTCATCCCATCAGCGCCCAGTTCGGCGATCAGCGCAAGGATGCCCTTGACCAGTTCGGGATCCAGCGCCGAAGTGGCCTCGTCGAAGAACATCACCTGGGGTTCCATTGCGAGCGCGCGGGCGATGGCCACCCGCTGCTGCTGGCCGCCGGACAGCGTGCCCGGGCGGGCATCGGCTTTGTGGCGAAGCCCCACGCGATCGAGTTGGGCCAAGGCCAACTCCCGGGCCGCGTCCGCGGACAGCCCCTTGAGCTTGTGCGGACCGAGGGCGACGTTGGCCAGCGCGCTCTTGTGCGGGAACAGGTTGAAACTCTGGAAGACCATTCCGATCCGTTGGCGTAACTTGTCCGGATCGTCCTTGAGGACGGATCGGCCATCGAGCAGGATGTCGCCGCTGTCGGGCTCATAAAGCCGGTTGAGGGTGCGCAACAAGGTGGACTTACCCGACCCGGACGGACCGATGACGGCTGTGGTGGTGCTGGCCGGAACGTCGATGTTGACACCGCGTAACACCGGGGTGGGTCCGAAAGACAGGTGAATATCTCTGGCCGCCAGGGATACCGGCTCC
>JAHZJY010000129.1 GCA_022600695.1 Actinomycetes bacterium
GTGCGGCCGATGGGTAATGCTGTCGGGGTGACACCGGCTCCGAACCCGCGCGGCCCCACCTCGATCTACGTCGCCTCCCCAGAGGGCGAGACCGGCAAGTCCACCATCGCCCTCGGCATCGTGGCCCGACTGTCGGCGATGGTGCCCAGGGTGGGGGTGTTCCGGCCCATCACCCGCCGCGA
The DNA here is from genome assembly GCA_022600695.1 of Actinomycetes bacterium. Taxonomy (GTDB): domain Bacteria; phylum Actinomycetota; class Actinomycetes; order Mycobacteriales; family Mycobacteriaceae; genus Mycobacterium. The sequence goes on from JAHZJY010000129.1 coordinate 183, forward strand.
AGACCGCGACTACATCCTGGAACTGCTGCTATCCCAGAGTTCCGCCGAGCTGGCGTACGAGGACTGCGTGGGGGTCACCTACCAGCGCCTGCACCACGACCCGCAAGGTGCCATCGCCGATATCGTCGATCGCTATCACGCGGTCGCCGCACGCTGCGACGCGATGGTCATCATCGGCTCGGACTACACCGATGTCGCCACCCCCACCGAACTGAGTGTCAACGCGCGTATCGCCGTCAACCTCGGCGCGCCGGTCGTGCTCTCGGTACGGGGCTTCGACCGCACCCCCGAGGAGATCGCCCAGGCGATCGAAATGTCGATGGCCGAGCTGTCCAGCCAACACGCGTACACCGCCGCGGTGGTCGCCAACCGGTGCCGGCCCGCGGATATCGCGGCGGTCGCCGAGGCGTGCCGGGATCTCGGTGCGCCGGTGTACGTGATCCCGGAGGAGCCACTGCTGGTGGCCCCGACCGTCGGAGAGCTGATGACCGCGGTCGACGGCACACTGATACACGGCGACGACTCACTGCTGGGCAGGGAGGTGATGGCCGTGATGGCGGCCGGGATGACGGCCGAACACGTCCTCGAACGACTACGGGAGGGTGCGGCCGTCATCACCCCGGGCGATCGTTCCGATGTCGTCCTGGCGGTCGCCAGTGCCCATGCCGCCGAGGGATTTCCGACACTGTCGACCATCATCCTCAACGGCGGTCTTCCGTTGCATCGCGAGATCGCCCGGCTGGTGACCGGTATCGGGCTGCGGCTGCCTATCGTCGCGACCGATCTGGGGACCTTCGAGACCGCCCGTGCGGTCGCCACTGTCCGAGGCCGGGTGACGGCGAACTCGGAGAGCAAGATCGACACGGCCCTGCACTTGATGGACCGCCACGTCGACATACCCGACCTGCTGGACCGGCTGGCGATCCCGATCCCCACGGTGATCACCCCGCAGATGTTCGCCTACCAACTCATGGAGCGCGCCCGCTCCGACCGCAAGCGCATCGTCTTGCCCGAAGGCGCCGACGACCGGATTCTGCAGGCCGCCGGCCGGTTGCTGCGTCGCGGTATCGCCTCGCTGACCATCCTCGGCGTGGAGAGCGAAGTGCGCTCCCGGGCAGCTGAACTCGGCGTCGACCTCAGCACCGCCACGGTGATCGACCCGCGCACCAGCGAACTGTGCGAACAGTTCGCCGAGCAATACGCCGAGATCCGCCGGCGTAAGGGCGTCACCGTCGAGCAGGCCCGCGAGATCATCCACGATGTGTCCTACTTCGGGACGATGCTGGTGCACAACGGGATCGTCGACGGGATGGTCTCCGGTGCCGCGCACACCACCGCGCACACCGTGCGGCCGGCCTTCGAGATCATCAAGACCCAGCCGGGTGTCTCCACGGTGTCCAGCATCTTCCTGATGTGCCTGGCCGACCGGGTGCTTGCCTACGGCGACTGCGCTATCGTCCCCGACCCGACCTCGGCGGAACTCGCCGATATCGCGATCAGCTCGGCCCGCACCGCCGCCCAGTTCGGTATCGACCCGCGGGTGGCCATGCTGTCCTACTCGACCGGCGCATCCGGTAGCGGCGCGGGTGTCGACAAGGTCAGGGCCGCAACCGAACTCGTCCGTGAGCGGGAGCCGCACCTGTTGGTCGAGGGACCCATCCAGTACGACGCGGCGGTCGAGCCGACCGTCGCGGCCGCCAAGATGCCCGACTCCGAGGTCGCCGGCCGCGCCACCGTCCTGATCTTCCCCGATCTGAACACCGGCAACAACACCTACAAGGCGGTGCAGCGCAGCGCCGGGGCGATCGCCATCGGCCCGGTCCTGCAGGGCCTCAACAAGCCGGTCAACGATCTGTCCCGCGGCGCGCTCGTCGAGGACATCGTCAATACCGTTGCCATCACCGCGATTCAGGCACAGGTTTAGCGATGAGCAGGGAGCCGTGATGTCAGATACCGTTCTGGTGCTCAATTCCGGCTCCTCCTCCCTGAAGTATTCGCTCGTCCAACCCGACGCCGGGGTGTCTCTGGTTGACGGGGTAGTCGAGCGGATCGGTGAGGACGGCGGAGTCGCCGACCACGAGGCGGCTCTGCGGGCGGCGTTCGAGGTGATCGCCGCCGGAGGGGAGGGCCTGGCGGATCTCGGCCTGGTCGCGGTCGGGCACCGGGTGGTGCACGGCGGGCCTGATCTCTACCGGCCGACGATCGTCGACGACCAGTTGGTCGAGGAACTTCGGGAGTTGGCGCCGTTGGCGCCGTTGCACAACCCGCCGGCGGTGCTGGGCATCGAGGTGGCCCGCAGGGCGTTGCCCGATCTTCCGCACGTCGCGGTCTTCGACACGGCGTTTTTTCATGACCTGCCGGCAGCGGCGGCGACCTACGCCATCGACCGCGAGGTCGCCGAACAGTGGCGCATCCGCCGCTATGGTTTCCACGGCACCTCGCACGATTTCGTCAGCGGGCAGGCGGCGGACTTCCTCGGCGAGCCGGTGGAGGCGCTGAATCAGATCGTGCTGCATCTGGGCAACGGGGCGTCGGCGTCGGCGATCGCCGGCGGCCGCCCGGTGGACACCACGATGGGCCTGACACCCCTGGAGGGGCTGGTGATGGGAACCCGGTCCGGCGATATCGACCCCGGGATCATCGGCTACCTCTGGCGGACCGCCGGTATGAGCGTCGAGGAGATCGACGCGATGCTCAATCGCCGGTCCGGGATGCTGGGGCTTACGGGAGAGATCGACCTGCGGGTGGTGCACCGCCTCATCGCGGGCGGTGACCCCGATGCCCGACTCGGCTATGACGTCTACATCCACCGCCTGCGCAAGTACATCGGGGCGTACCTGGCGCTGCTCGGGCGCACCGATGTCATCACCTTCACGGCGGGGGTGGGGGAGAACGACGCGGCCGTGCGCCGCGACTCGTTGGCTGGGCTGGAGCGCCTCGGGGTCGTACTCGACGAGCGGCTCAACGACATCCCCGAGCGGGGCCCGCGCCGGATCTCGGCGCCGGATTCGCCGACCACGGTCTTGGTGATCCCGACCGATGAGGAGTTGGCGATAGCCCGCGCTTGTATGACGGTGCGGACCGGCTA
>JAHZJY010000130.1 GCA_022600695.1 Actinomycetes bacterium
CAGGTGCAGGTCGCGGCGGCCGATCCGAATATCGGCCTCCCCGGCGGCCAGGATGTTCTTCACCCAGTTGGTCTTACCGTGGGCCAGCATGATCGCCACCGTGGCGCCCTTTCGGTACGCCGACACCGCGGTCTGCAGGTCCCGTCCTGATTTGCGTCCGCGATGCCTGATGACGGTGACCCCTGGGATGAAGCGCGCCGCCGGCACCGCCAGCGGGTTGACATACCGGATCTGGAAGTTCTCCAACCACACCGGGAACTTCATCGGGACGCCGGGAACGTCGTTCGGGTGATCTTTCTTGTCACTGTTGGCGGACATGGTCCCCATCATGCTCCCGGGCGCCACTGGTGCCTTTGCCCGTCTGACAGCGCCAGTGCCGGTGATGCAGACGGGGCCGGCCTGGTAATCGAGTTTCTTATCCGCGCACCGATCGGGGACAATTGCGGAAATGACCAGCTTCGCGATGTCCCGTATCGACCTGCGCGGCCGCGCCATGTCCGCGGCGCAGTTGCGTTCTGCGCTGCCCCGCGGCGGGGTGGACGTCGACGCGGTGGTGCCCACCGTTCGGCCGATCGTCGACGATGTGGCCGCCCGCGGAGCGATCGCGGCGCTGGAATACGGCGAGAAGTTCGATCGGGTACGTCCCGAGACCGTCCGGGTTCGGGCCGCTGAACTCGACGATGCGCTGAGGCGACTGGCGCCGGATGTCCGGGTGGCCCTGGAGGTGGCGATCGAGCGAACCCGCGCCGTGCACGCCGAGCAGTGCCGCAAAGACACCACGACGGTGCTCGCGGCAGGCGCGTCAGTGACCGAACGCTGGGTCCCGGTTGACCGCGTCGGCCTGTATGTGCCGGGCGGAACGGCGGTGTACCCGTCCAGTGTGGTCATGAATGTGGTTCCGGCCCAGGCCGCCGGGGTGGAGTCGCTGGTGGTGGCAAGCCCCCCGCAGCAGGAGTTCGGCGGAGCGCCGCACCCGACGATCCTGGCCGCCGCCCGACTGCTCGGTGTCGAGGAGGTCTGGGCGGTAGGCGGGGCGCAGGCCGTGGCACTGCTGGCGCACGGCGGCACCGACACCGACGGCTCCGAACTGGCGCCGGTCGACATGATCACCGGGCCCGGCAACATCTATGTGACGGCGGCGAAACGGATCTGCCGATCCGAGGTGGGTATCGACTCCGAGGCCGGCCCCACCGAGATCGCGATCTTGGCCGATCACACCGCAGACCCGGTACATGTGGCCGCGGATCTGATCAGTCAGGCCGAGCACGATGTCATGGCGGCCAGCGTTCTGGTGACCGACAGCGTCGCACTGGCTGAGGCCGTCGACGCCGAACTCGCCGTTCAACTGCCCATCACTGTGCACCGGGGGCGGGTAACCGAGGCGCTGAGCGGCTCCCAGTCCGGCATCGTCCTGGTCGACGATATCGAGACCGGGGTGCGAGTGGTCAACGCCTACGCCGCCGAGCATCTGGAGATCCAGACCGCTGATGCCACCGGGGTGGCCCGGCAGATCCGCTCCGCGGGAGCGGTATTCGTCGGCCCGTGGTCGCCGGTCAGTCTCGGTGACTACTGCGCGGGCTCCAACCACGTGCTGCCGACCGCGGGCTGTGCGAGGCACTCCAGCGGACTGTCGGTGCAGACCTTCCTCCGCGGCATTCATATCGTGGACTACACCGAAGCCGCCCTCAAGGACGTGGCCGGACATGTGATCACGCTGGCCAATGCCGAGGACCTGCCCGCGCACGGTGAAGCGGTGCGCCGGAGGTTCGAACGGTGAGCCTGGGCGCTCAGGTCAGCCTTGCCGACCTTCCACTGCGCGAGACACTGCGCGGCACGTCGCCGTACGGCGCCCCGCAACTCGATGTCCCGGTGCGGCTGAACACCAATGAGAACCCGCACGCCCCCAGTCGCGCACTCGTCGACGACCTCGCCGAGTCGGTGCGCGCGGCTGCGGCCGACCTGCACCGCTACCCGGACCGCGATGCCGTCGCGCTGCGCCACGATCTGGCGGCCTATCTCAGGAGTCGGACCGGGGTAGAAGTCGGTGTCGACAACATCTGGGCAGCAAACGGTTCCAACGAGATACTGCAACAGCTGCTGCAGGCGTTCGGCGGTCCGGGACGGACTGCGCTCGGTTTCGTACCGTCCTATTCCATGCACCCGGTCATCGCCGGCGGCACTCAGACTCAGTGGGTCGAGGCGGTGCGTGCCCGGGATTTCAGCCTCGACCCCGACGTAGCGGTCGACGCCATCGGAAAGCACAAGCCCGATATCGTCTTCGTGACCAGCCCGAACAACCCGACCGGTCAGAGCATCGCACCGGCGGATCTGCATCGGCTGTTGGACGCGATGCCGCATGGCGTACTCATCGTTGACGAGGCTTACGGCGAGTTCTCGGCCGCGCCCAGCGCGATCGGCCTGCTCGAGCAGTATCCAGATCGGCTGATCGTCAGCCGGACCATGAGCAAGGCGTTCGCCTTCGCCGGCGGCCGACTCGGCTATCTGGTTGCCGCCCCGGCTGTGATCGAGGCGGTTCTGCTGGTGCGCTTGCCCTACCACCTGTCGGTCATCACCCAGGTAGCCGCATGCGCGGCGCTGCGGCACGCCGACGAGACGCTGGAGTCGGTGGCGGCGCTGGTCGCCGAGCGGGAACGGGTCGGTGCGGCCCTGCGCGCCATGGGATTCCGGGTCATCCCCAGCGATGCCAACTTCGTGCTGTTC
>JAHZJY010000131.1 GCA_022600695.1 Actinomycetes bacterium
CCGAGGTGGTCGATCCCGGAAACGGGCTGATCGGTAGAATCACGGCACAGGGTACCTACCGACGGGCCCGGGATGATTAAGGCATCGAAGACCACGTGACGCCCCGCCAGAACAGTGCTGCCGCCCAGGTAAGAAGCAGTATGACGGTTCCGCCCGACCTCGTCATGGGTCTGCTGGGCTCTGCCGACGAGAACCTGCTCGCGTTGGAGGCCTGCCTTCCGGCCGAACTCCACGTGCGTGGGAACACCGTGACCATCTCCGGTCCGCCGGCGGATGTCGCGCTGGCCGAGCGGGTGATCTCCGAACTCATCGCCATCCTCGCCGGCGGGCAGGCGCTCTCGCCGGACTCGGTGCGGCGCAGCGTGGTGATGGTGTCCGGCCACGACAGTACGTCGCCGGCCGAGGTGCTGACACTGGACATTCTGTCCCGGCGCGGAAAGACCATCCGCCCGAAGACGCTCAACCAGAAACTCTATGTCGATGCCATCGACGCCAACACCGTCGTATTCGGGATCGGTCCGGCCGGGACCGGCAAGACCTATCTGGCCATGGCGAAAGCCGTTCAGGCGCTGCAAGCCAAGCAGGTCACCCGAATCATTCTGACCCGTCCCGCAGTGGAAGCCGGTGAGCGACTGGGGTTTCTGCCGGGCACGCTCAGCGAGAAGATCGACCCGTATCTGCGCCCGCTCTACGATGCGCTGCACGACATGATGGACGCCGAGGCCATCCCGAAGTTGATGAGCGCGGGAGTGATCGAGGTCGCGCCGCTGGCGTATATGCGGGGCCGGACCCTCAACGATGCGTTCATCATCCTCGACGAGGCTCAGAACACTACTGCCGAGCAGATGAAGATGTTCCTCACCCGGTTGGGGTTCAACTCGAAAGTTGTTGTCACCGGAGACATTACCCAGGTCGACCTGCCAGGAGGCGCGCGTTCGGGCTTGCGCGCGGCGGTGGACATCCTCGAGGGGATCGACGATATCCATTTCTGCGAACTCACCAGCGCCGATGTGGTGCGTCACCGACTGGTGTCGGAAATTGTCGACGCCTACGCCAGGGCGGCAGAGCAACCCGCCCTCAACCGGGCCCGGCGCCGGTCGCCCCGGAGGTAAGGCTGTTATGAGTATCGAGGTGTCCAACGAGTCCGGCGTGGACGTGTCTGAAGAGGAACTCATCAGCGTCGCGAGGTTCGTCATCCGCAAGATGGACGTGAACCCGGCCGCCGAATTGTCGATGGTGCTGCTCGATCTGAGCGCGATGGCGGACTTGCACATGCGCTGGATGGACCTGCCGGGCCCGACCGATGTGATGAGTTTTCCGATGGACGAACTCGAGCCCGGCGGGCGGCCGGACGCCCCCGAGCCGGGCCCGTCGATGCTCGGCGATATCGTTCTGTGCCCGCCGTTCGCGGCTGAGCAGGCGGCCGCGGGCGGCCACAGTCTGGGGCAGGAGCTGGCGCTGCTGACGGTGCACGGAGTGTTACATCTGCTGGGATACGACCACGCCGAGCCTGACGAGGAGAAGGAGATGTTCGCGCTTCAGCGTCGTCTGCTCGAGGAGTGGGTAGCCGAGCAGGTCGACGCCTACTACAAGGACCGGCAGGCGGAGAAGGATCGGCGGCTGCTGGACAAGTCGCGGTACTTCGATCACTCGTGACCGACCTGGCGCCGCTGATCGGCGCGATCGCCCTCATCCTGCTCGGTGGACTGTTCTCGGCTATCGACGCTGCAATCAATACCGTGTCGATGGCGCGGGTCGAGGAACTGCTGCGCGACGAGCGCCCGGGTGCGGCGCGGCTGGCACGGGTGGTGACCGAGCGGGCGCGGTATATCAATCTCGTCGTGCTTTTACGCATCGCCTGCGAAGCCACCGCCGCAGTGTTGATGGTTGCGTACCTCTACGACCATCTCGGATTCCAGTGGACGCTGTTTGCCGCGGCGGCGATCATGACCGTCGCCAGCTTCGTGCTGGTCGGCGTCGGCCCGCGAACCATAGGCCGGCAGAACGCCTACCCGATAGCGCTGGCTTCCGCACTGCCGCTACAGGCGATCTCGGTCCTGCTGGCCCCGATCAGCCGTCTGCTGATCCTGTTGGGCAACGCGTTGACCCCAGGCCGCGGTTTCCGCAATGGGCCGTTCGCCTCCGAGATCGAATTACGCGAAGTCGTGGACCTCGCCCAACAACGCGGCGTGGTCGCCGACGACGAACGCAAGATGATCCAGTCGGTCTTCGAGCTCGGCGACACCCCGGCGCGCGAGATCATGGTTCCGCGCACCGAGATGGTGTGGATCGAGAGCGATAAGAGCGCGGCGCAGGCCACGTCCCTTGCGGTCCGCAGCGGCCACTCCCGCATCCCGGTGATCGGCGACAATGTCGACGATATCGTCGGCGTCGTCTACCTCAAGGATCTGGTTCGGCGAACCTACTACTCCGCCAGCGCCGCCCGGGACATCTCCGTGGCCGAGGTGATGCGTCCAGCGGTGTTCATCCCGGACTCCAAGGCTCTGGACGAACTTCTCAAAGAGATGCAGCGCGACCGTATCCATATGGCGCTGCTGGTCGACGAATACGGCGCCACCGCCGGACTGGTCACCATCGAAGACGTCTTGGAGGAGATCGTCGGGGAGATCGCCGACGAGTACGACACCGATGAGGTGGCCCCGGTGGAAGACCTCGGGGACAAGATGTTCCGGGTTTCGGCCCGGTTGCCCATCGAGGACGTGGGCGAACTCTACGACATCGAGTTCGACGATGACCTGGAGGTCGATACCGTCGGCGGCCTGGTGGCCCTGAAACTGGGCCGGGTGCCACTACCCGGCGCGGAGGTGGTCTCGCATGGGCTGCGGCTGCGGGCAGAGGGCGATCCCGACCATCGCGGCCGGGTACGGATCGGCACGGTCCTGGTGCGACCGGTCGAACCCGAGATCCACCCGGTCGAGCAGTGAGCGGGCCTGAGTTCCGATCCGGGTTCGTCTGCCTGGTCGGGAGGCCCAACACCGGTAAATCGACATTGACCAATGCCCTGGTCGGCAGCAAGGTGGCGATCACTTCGAACCGTCCGCAGACCACCCGGCACACGATTCGCGGCATCGTTCATCGGGAGAACTTCCAGATCGTTCTCGTCGACACCCCGGGTCTGCACCGGCCCCGCACGCTGCTGGGCAAGCGGCTCAACGATCTGGTCCGCGAAACCTACTCGGAGGTCGACGTGATCGGGCTTTGCATACCCGCCGATGAGACGATCGGACCTGGTGACCGGTGGATCTACGAACAGATCCGCGCC
>JAHZJY010000019.1 GCA_022600695.1 Actinomycetes bacterium
CCGCATGGCCTGCGGAAGCACAACTCGGCGCATGGTCATCCACCACGACATGCCCAGCGCGGTGGACGCCTCGAGTTGGCCCTCCGGCACGGAACTGATCCCGGCCCGGATGATCTCGGCCATATAGGCCGCCTCATTGAGGCCCAGCCCGATGATGGCCAGGATGAAACTGATGGACAGCTCCCGCAGATTCAGCTGAAAGAACGTGGGTCCGAACGGCACGCCCACCTGAATCTTCTGGTAGATCGTCGGGAACAGACCCCAGAAGACCAACTGGACGTAGACCGGTGTACCCCGGAAAATCCACAGATACACCCACGACACCGAGTTGAGAATCGGATTGGGTGATAAACGCATCACCGCGAGGACGACGCCGAGAACCAGACCGAGCAGCATCGCCCAGAACGTCAGCTGCAACGTATTCCACGCCGCCTCGGACACCCGCTGGTCGAACAGGTACTTGCGGTAGGTGGGCCATCCGTAGGCCGGGTTGGTGGCGGCGCCGTAAAGGAACAGCCCGACCAACCCGATCATGGTCAGGGCCCCGACCCACCGCCAGGGATGGCGCGCCGGGATCGCGTCGATCGGGGCCGGGGACGTCGGCTCGCCGGTCATGCCGCTCAGCTGATCGCACCGTTGATGACCGGTTTGTCGATCATCCCCGATTCCACGCCCCAGTTCTCAGCGACCGTCTCGTAGTCACCGGTCTCGATCAGGTGCTCCAGGGCTCGCAGCAGCGACTGGGCCAGCGGCGAGCCCTTCTTCACCGGCCAGCCGTACGGCGCGGAGTCGAAGATCACCCCCGCGCCCTCCAGCTTGCCGCTGCTCTGCCGGATGGCGTACGCGGTCACCGGTGAATCGGCCGACATCGCATCGGCCTGGCCGAGCACGACGGCATTGGTGACGGCGTCCTGTCCGTCGAACTTGAGGATCTCGATCTCCGGCTTGCCGGCGGCCACGCATGCCTTGCTCTTGGCGGGCAGCTCATCAGTCTCCTGAATGGTGGCGGCCTGCACGGCCACTTTCGCGCCGCAAGCGTTGCCCGGGTCGACGGCCTCCCCCGGGCGCTGGGCCCACAGGGTGCCCGCGGAGAAGTAGGTGACGAAGTCGACCTGCTTCTCCCGTTCCCTGGTGTCGGTGAACGAGGACATCCCGACGTTGTAGGTACCGCCGTCGATAGCGGGGATGATCTTGGCGAAGTCCGATTCCTTGTATTCGGCTGCGAGCCCGAGGGTGTCGGCCACGGCGTTCATGAGATCGACGTCGAAACCGACGAGGTCGCCCTCGGAGTTCCTGAATTCGTTGGGCGGGTAGGGGAGATTCACCCCGACGATCAGCTTGCCGGAATCCCGGATCTCCTTCGGCAGCGTCGCGGCGATCTCCTCGACCTTCTGCGGCGCAACGGCAATCGAGGTCGTCGCGGCGCCGGCGCCGGTGCCCGACCCGCTCTCGGTATTTTTCGCGCAACCGGACAATGTCAGGGCTCCTGCCACGGCGACCACCACGGCAGCCGGCCAGATTCGCGGTCGCTGTTGCACTACTGATGACACGGATTTCTCCCTCTCACGCCCGATGGTTAGAGGGAACTTACAGCCGATCGTCGCCGTCGGCCCGGCGAAGTCGGGGTTAAGAGCGCCCGGTGACGGGCCCGCTGTGTAGCATTTTCCGCCATGACGACATCCGTACAACATCCGAGCCTCTTCCAGCACCTGTGGAAGTCCACCTTGATTTCCGGTGTGCTGGCCGTGGCCCTGGGGCTCCTCGTTCTGTTCTGGCCGGGTAAGACGCTGGTCGTGGCCGCAGTCCTGTTCGGGGCTTACCTGCTGATATCCGGTATGGCACAGGTGATCTTCGCCTTCAGCCTGCACGTCTCGGCGGGCGGGCGCATCCTGCTCTTCATCAGCGGCGCAGCCGCACTCATCCTGGCCGTGCTGGCCTTCCGCCATTTCGGCGAAGGCTATGCGTTGTTGCTGCTGGCCATCTGGATCGCGATCGGGTTCATCTTCCGAGGTGTCGCGACGGTGGCCACGGCCGTCGGCGAATTGAAGGGCACGCCCGGCCGCGGCTGGAACATCACCTTCGGCATCATCAGCGTCATCGCCGGCGTCGTGGTGCTGGGCTACCCGTTCGACTCGCTGGTCACGCTGACGCTGGTGGTGGGGATCTGGCTGATCGTGATCGGCGTCTTCGAGATCATCTCCGCCCTACAGCTCCGGAAGGCCGGCGGCGAGGTCAAGGCGGCGGTGGGCGAGGCGCTCGGAACCTCCTGACGGCTGACCCAGGCGCGGGCCCCGGTTGCGTGTGCAGCGGGGCCCGCGCCGGTGTTCGGACCGGTCGTGACCGGTCACCATGCCAGGTACCCTGACATCCGTCCTTGTCCGCATGAAGTGAAGCGGGAGCCATGACCGAGTATCCGGATTCGTCGGGCAAGCCAGAACCCCCGGCGGCCGGCCCGCCGCCGGCCGGTCCGCCCCCGTACCCCTATTCCTCCCCGCAGGGCCAGCCGTACCCGCCTCCGGGCCAGCCGTACCCGCCTCCGGGCCAGCCGTACCCGCCGGGCCCCTACCCGGGTGGATACCCACCACAGCCGATGCCGTACGTCGACTACTACGCCCCCGTCGCGCAACGGAACGGACTGGGTATCGCCGCCCTCGTCATCGCGATCCTCGCCCTGGTGACGTCGTTCTCGGTCGCCGGTGGAATCATTCTGGGCAGCGTCGCGGTCATCCTGGGTTTTCTGGGCCGTGGCCGGGTCAAGCGCGGCGAGGCCAACAACGGCGGAGTGGCCCTGGCGGGCATCGTTCTCGGGGCCCTGGCGATCGTTGTGGGCCTGGCCTTCATCGCGATCTGGGTGGGCCTGTTCAACGAGGTCGGCGCCGGCGATTATTTCGACTGCCTGCAACAGGCCGGCCAGGACAGCGCCAAGGTGCAGGAATGTTCCGACCAGTTCCGGCAATCCGTGGAGAACAAATTCAGTGAGACGCGGGCACCGGGCCGGTAACCGCTAATCGGCCGTCAGTTCGGAACGCCCGGAAAGTATTTGACGATGCCCTCCTGCGTGACGGTGGAGACCACTTCCCCGGCACGGTTGAAGAAATGCCCCATCCCGAGCCCGCGGGA
>JAHZJY010000132.1 GCA_022600695.1 Actinomycetes bacterium
TCGGAGTCGACCAGCCGGCAGCGCAGGGTCGGCTGTTCGGCGATGACGGTCCGGCCGAATCCCCACAGCGCCGCCTGAACGGGGTCGACCGGTTCGCCCGGTTCGGTGGTGACCGCCCGCTCGGTGATGATCCACAGTCCGCCGGTGAGGCTCGATGTCCCCTCGGTCAGCGCGGCCTGCACCACGGCGAGCAGGCCGGCGAACTCGGCATCGAGTCGCTCCGTCAGACGGTCGGCTGACTCGTCGGTGCGCGAAGCTCCCGAACTGCGCCAGAGAACCCCGGCAACCGGTGCCCCCGCTGCCGCGGCATCGGCGAACGCCCGGTGCCAGACCTGCGGATCAGCGGCCGGGTCACACACGACAGCTGCCGGCAGTTCGGCCGCCAACTCGTCGAACCCGGCGATCAGCCAGGTCCCTTCGGAGTTCGTGCGGGACTGGCCGGGGTCGCCCGGTGGTGTCGATTCGTGCCACCCCACGGTGTAGAGCAGCCGGGTGGTGTCACCGCCGAGGCCGCGCAGCAGCGCCTCCCGGGGGGCGCGTTTGACGGTGAACTCGCTGATCCCGCCGAGCCTGCCGCCACCCCGATCCACGAAGTCGAGGTCGAAGACCTGTGTCTCGCTGTCGATACCGCCGCCGTGCCAGCGGGCCCGGCAGTAGAACCGCCGTGGCATCTGTTCGCGCACCTCAACCTGCCCGTAGCGCAGCGGCAGGAAGAGGTCGGCCACCCCGTGCTCGGCCGCAAGCAACGCGGGGAACGCCGGGAAGGCAACGCCGGTGCACAAGTCCAGCAACACCGGGTGGATGGGCTCGCTGCCCAGATGCTCGGCCAGTTCGTCGCCGACGCAGACATCTCCGATGGCTTCGCCGTCGCCGACCCACAACGATTTCAGTGATCCCGACCAGGTCGGCCCCCAGGCCAGTTCCATATCGTTGAACGTCTCGAACAGCCGCTGCGGGCTGATGCGGTCCAGTCGCTCGACGGCCTCGTCAATCGGGACCACCCCAGCCGGGCCGACGGTGTCGAGGTCGGTGTCGGCGCCGGTGAGGACGCTGCCGTCGGCGTTCAACGACCATTCGGTATCGGGAACCCCATGGGGACGGCTGTGCACCTGGAACTTCCAGCCAGCGCCGGTCTCGAGGGGATGCATGGTGAGCTGGACTTCGCGGGAAGCCTTCTCGGGCAAAATGATCGGCTCGTAGAAGAACACCTCCCGCACGCGGGCGGGCACGCCGGCGGCCGCCAGTGCCATCGTGGCGTAGGTCGCGCCGGGAACGACCACTGTCCCGTAGATGACGTGATCCGCCAACCATGGTTGTGTTCTGGCCGAGAGCACGGTGGTGTAGACGGTGTCTCCGGATGCGAGATCCTTTGCGCTACCGAGGATGCCGGATACCCGGAGGCCATCAGAACCGGCGATCGTGACCACTGACGTCTTGGGCCAGTAGCGGCGCCGCTGGAACGGATAGGTGGGCAGTTCGATCCTGCGGGACGGCCCGTGCTGGATGGCGGCGAAGTCCGGCCGATGCCCGCTGACATAGGCCGAGGCCACCGCTTCGGTAATCTGCCGACGTGCGTCGGTGCCCTTGCGCAGCGACGCAATCACCCGCGGAGCGGGCGAGGACTCCGGCCAGATCTGTAGCGCGGCAGCGGTCAGGACCGGCTGCGGGCCGATTTCCATCACCACCGAACAGCCCAGTGAGGCCACGGTTCGGACACTTTCGGTGAACTGCACGGGCTGGCGGGAATGCCGCCGCCAGTACGGCGCGTCGAGCGGTGTTCCGGCGGTGATGACCGAGCCGGTCCGGTTGCAGATCAGTGACCGGGTTGGTGCGGCGTAGTCGAATTGCGCCGCAATGGATTCGAACTCATCCAACACCGGATCGAGCAGTTCTGAGTGGAAAGCGTGTGAGGTCTCCAGCCAGGTGCAGCGGGTGCCGTCATCGCTGCAGACCGCGACGATCTGTTCCAGATCATCGCCGGGACCGGACAGTACCGTGTTCCGGCCGTTGTAGGCGGCCACCGAGACCCGCGGAAACTTCTCGGCGGCGGCCAGCACGTATTCCGGGTCGGCGAATACCGCGACCATTCGGCCGCCGGTCGGCAGGCTGCCGAAGAGCCGGCCTCGTTCGGCGATCAGCCGGGCACCGTCCTCGAGGCTGAACACGCCGGCCACGCATGCCGCCGCGTACTGGCCCACGCTGTGGCCGAGCACCGCGTCCGGCTCGATACCCCACGACTGCCACAGTCGGGCCAGGCCCATTTCGACGGCGAAGATCGCGGGCTGGGCGAACGCGGTGTGCCGCAACGTCTGCGCGGCTTCCCGGTCACGGGACAGCAGCACATCGAGGAGCGGACGGGGCAGCGTCGGGTCGACGGCCTGCGCGCACCGCCGCACGATGTCGGCGAATACCGGCTCGGCCTCGAACAGTTCGCGGGCCATCCCCGGATACTGGCTGCCCTGCCCGGGGAAGAACCACGCGGTGGTGGGCGGGTCGGCGCAGTCGCCACGCACGATGCCCGGTCGCATCCGGTTCGCTGCCAGATCGTCCAGCAGCATGCCGGCCTCTTCGGCGGAATCGGCCACCACCGCGGCGCGGTGCTCGAAATGCGAGCGTCCCGCGCCGGCGGTGAAACAGACATCGCCGATCGGTACCTCGGGATGGGCCGCCAGCCAGGCCGAGTAGCGCTGCGCCACCGCGACCAGACCGGCGGCGGACCGTGCGGACAGCGGCAGGACGCCGGGCTGTCCGGGTGCGGGCTGTGGCGCGGTGTCGACATCGGTGTCGTCGGCCCCGGATGGTGGTGCCTCTTCGATCAGCACGTGCGCGTTGGTGCCGGTGAACCCGAACGAACTGACTCCGGCCCGTCGCGGTCTGGCGGTGGTCGGCCAGGGTGTCGGCCGGTCTACGACGCGTACCGGTAGCGCGTCCCACGGAATATGCGATGACGGGTGGTGGAAGTGCAGGTTCTGTGGCACAAGCTCGTGTTGTAGCGACAAGACGACCTTGATCAGGCCAGCGATCCCCGCAGCGGACTCCAGGTGCCCGATATTGGTCTTTGCCGATCCGATCAGCAGCGGCCGGTCCGGTGCACGACCGGCGCCGTAGACCGCCGCGGCCGCCTGTACCTCGATAGGGTCACCCAGTGGGGTGCCGGTGCCGTGCGCCTCGAGGTAATCGACGTCCCCGCCGCCCAGACCGGCGCGGGTCAGCGCGGCGCCGATGAGTCGTTGCTGGGCACCGCCATTGGGGACCGTGAGGCCACTGGATGCACCGTCGGAGTTGACCGCGGTGCTCCGGATGACCGCGCAGATCCGGTCGCCGTCGCGCTGGGCGTCACTGAGCCGCTTGAGCACCAGGACCCCGCAACCCTCGCTGCGGGCGTAGCCGTCGGCCGCCGCGTCGAAGGTTTTACACCGGCCGTCGGGGGACAGCATCCGGGCACGGGACGCGGCGACGGTGGACGCCGGACTCAGCAGCACGTTGACCCCGCCGGCCAGCGCGAGGTCACAGTCGCCGGAGTGCAGGGCCTGACCGGCCTGATGCACAGCGACCAGCGAGGAACTGCATGCGGTGTCTACCGCAACCGCCGGCCCTTCCAGGCCGAGGGTGAAAGCGACCCGACCGGAGATGGCATTGAGCGCATTGCCGGTGATGAAATGCGCTTCCAGACTCTCGACCGAGTCGTTGGACAGCAGCAGCGAGTACTCGTTGGCCGCCACCCCGACGAACACGCCCGTCCGGCTGCCGCGCAAGGTGGCCGGACCGTACCCGGCTCGCTCCAGGCCCTCCCAGGCGATCTCGAGCATCAGGCGCTGCTGCGGGTCGATCCAGACGGCCTCGCGCGGGGAAATGCCGAAGAACTCCGGGTCGAATCCGTCGACGCTGTCCAGGTATCCGCCGCTGCGGGTGTAGATCTTGCCCGGCGTCTGCTGGTCGGGGTCATAGAACTCGTCGATGTCGAATCGGTCCTCGGGGATTTCGCGGATCGCGTCCACCCCGCCGGACAGCACCTCCCAATACGCATCCGGATCCGGCGATCCGGGAAAACGACAGGCCACCGCGATGATGGCGATCGGCTCGTCGGCCGCCGCGGTCGCCAGTGAGGCGGGCCGGACCGGTTCTCTGCCGCCCGCCTTCTCATTGAGGCTCAGCACGTCGGTCAGCAGGTAATCCGCCACGTCGGAGAGCCTGGGGAAGTCCATCGCCAGCGTGGCCGGCAGCTCATGGCCGACCGCCTGTTGCAGTCGGCTCCGCAGTTCGACCGCCATCAACGAGTCCATGCCGAGATCGAAGAACCCGGCCTCTTCGCGGATCTCGGCCGCATCGATCCGCGTCACCTCCGCCACGGTGTCCCGGAGGTAGTCCAGGACGAGTTTCCTGCGCTGCTGCACCGGAGCTGTGGTGAGGGTCTCCACCAGACGGGTGCGTCCCGCGGATTCAGCCGCCGGACCTGCCGAGTCCGGCACTTCGGCGGCCACCCCGGCCAGCAGTGAACGCCGACCCACCTGAAGGTAGATCGGCAGGAATCGGGCCCAGTCGATCCGCGCCACCACGACCTGCGCGGTTCCCGGTGATTGGCCGGCGGCCATGGCGTCGGCCATCCCGGCCAGGGCGTCGGCGGGTGACAGGGTTCGGATACCGCGCAGCTCCAGCTGTGCGCGGGCGTCCGGCTCGGCCATCCCGGCCGACCAGGGGCCGAAGTTGATGCTGATTCCGGGAATCCCCTGCTCCCGGAGTCGCCAGGTCAACCCGTCCAGGAAGGCGTTCGCCGCGCTGTAGGCACTCTGGCCGAAGCTTCCCCACACGGCGGAGATCGAGGAGGTGCACACGAAGAAGTCCAGCGGTAGCCCTACGACAGCCTCACTCAGATACCAAGCACCCCAGACTTTTCCGGCGAAAACCCGGTCGACTTCGGCGCTGTCCAGCGAGCCCAGATCGGTCGTGCTGTTCTCCCCCGCGGCGTGGACGATGCCGGCCAGCGGTGGGAGTTCGGCCTGCAGCGTGGCCAGCAGTCGGGCGACATCATGCGGATCGGCGACATCGGCCGCGATCACCCGGATGGTGCAGCCGTGCAGGTCCTGCAGGGCCTCGATACGCGCCGTCGCGGTGGCACCGGGCGCGCGGCGGCTGGTCAGCACCAACTGCCCGGCACCGTGGGAGGCCAGGTACCCCGCGATCTCCAGCCCGAGGGCGCCCAGCCCGCCGGTCACCAGATATGTTGCGTCCGAGCGTAACTGCAGGGACTCCGGATGGGGATTCCCCGAGCGCCGGACCAGCCGCGGAACGTGGACGGCGTGAGCACGCAATGCGACCTGATCCTCGTCCGGCGAGGCCGTGGCGAGCCGATCAACCAGTTCTCGCCACTCATCGGTACCGCCGGCCGTCAGATCGGCGAGCCCGCCCCAGATCTGCGGGTACTCCAGTGCGGCCACCCGGCAGAATCCCCACAGGCTGGTTTGTTCGGGTGCCACGGTGTCCGAGCCGATTACTCGTTGCGCGCCGCGGGTTATCACCCAGATCGGTAGTCGGATCCCGGCTGCGGCAGCCGCCCGGAAGAGTCGCTGGGTGCCGCCCAGCACGTGGTGCTGCATCCGCAGCAGAGACCGCATCGGCGATCCGCCGACCGGCGTCAGCGCCGCCAGGTTCAGGATGCGTAACCCCGGCTCTTCTTCCGCGGCGGTGCGCAACCCGTCGATCAGGGCCTGTTCGTCGGCATCGGATCCCGGCAACCCGAGCACCCGGTGCCGGTGGCCGGCGGCGGTCAGTGCGCCCACCACTGATTCGATGATGCCGGCGTCATCGCCGATCAGCAGGAAGGCCGCTGCCGGGACGGCGCCCCCGGGGGAGGTCGGCTCGGATGACTCCCAGCGGATTTCGTACCGCACATCAGCGATCGACTGCGCACTTCGCTGTCGGTTATGTTGTGCAGCAAGCTTATTGAGCACATCGGTGGTCGTTCGAGTTCCGGCGTCGCCGTCGAGTAGTTTCGCGAGTTCCGCGATCCGGCCGTCCTCGAGCAGCCCGAGGGTTTCGGTGCGCGCGGCGGTATCCGGACCGCGGGAGAGGGCGGGCGAGTGGGTGGTAGCGCCCGGCTCATCCTCGAACCAGTACCGACGGTGCTCGAAGGGGTAGGTCGGCAGGTCGACCTTATACGCCGGTTCGCCGATGACCGCCGCGAAATCGGGCAGCAGTCCGGCGGTGTAGGTCCCCGCGAGGGCTTCGGTGATCTGACGTTGGTCGGCGACGGTCCGGCGCAGCGAGGGGATCGCCCGCGGCGTGGTTGTCGGGTCCGGCCAGGCCCGCAGGGCGGCGGCGGTCAGGACCGGTTGCGGGCCCACCTCCACGAGCAGTTCGCAGCGCAGTTCGGCCAGGGTCGCCACCCCCTTGGCGAACTCGACCGGTCGGCGCGCGTGCCGGCGCCAGTAGGCACCATCGAGGGTTGCATTGCGCCCGAGGGCGGCTCCGGTCCGGTTGCAGACCAGAATCCGCTGTGGCGCTTCGAATTCGAAGCGATTCGCATAGGCCTCGAACTCATCGAGGGCAGGGTCCAGCAGTGCCGAGTGAAATGCGTGGCTGGTGTCCAGCCAGTCACAGCGGACACCGTCGGCGGTCAATCGGTTCACCGCCTGTTCCAGGTCGGGGCCGGGCCCGGACAGTACGGTGTTGGCTCCGTTGAAGGCGGCCACCGACAGGCTCGGGAACTCATCGGTGAACTGCTCGACGCGGTCCGCGTCGGCGAAGATCGCCGACATTCGACCACCGGCCGGGAGACCGCCGAAGAGTCGGCCCCGCTCGGCCAGGAGCCGGGCGCCGTCCTCGAGGCTGAACACGCCGGCCACCCCGGCCGCCGCGTACTGGCCGACGCTGTGTCCCAGGACCACGTCCGGTTCGAAACCCCACGACTGCCACAGTGCGGCCAGTCCCATCTCCACGGCGTATATCGCGGGCTGCGCATGGCGGGTCTGCTGCAGGGTCTCGGCGGCGTCGGGGTGGCTGTCCGGATCGAATATCACCTCCAGCAGTGGGCGCTGGAGAATGTCGGCGACGGCATCCGCACACCGGGTCATGGTCGCGGCGAACACCGGTTCGCGATCGAACAACTCGCGGGCCATCCCGGGGTACTGGGTGCCCTGACCACCGAACAGCCAGGCAGTCTTCGGAGCGTCGACGCAGTCGCCGCGAACCAGACCGGGGGCCGGCCGGTCGTCGGCCAGCGCACCGAGTAGTTCGCGGGCGGACTCGAGCGAGTTGGCCACCAGTGCGGCCCGGTGCTCGAAGTGCGTGCGGGCCGTCCCGGCGGTGAGACAGACATCGGCCAGGGTGGCCTCGGGGTGCCGGTGGATCCACTGCCGGTAGTTCTCGGCGGTCTCCGCCAGGGCGGCCGGGGTGCGTCCGGACAGCGGCAGGACCATGAAGCGGGACGGGTCAACCGGCGCGGCCGCGGCCGGGGATGACGGCTCGGGGGCCTCTTCCAGGATGACGTGTGCATTCGTACCGGTGAACCCGAAGGAACTGACTCCGGCGATCCGCGGCCGGTCGGTGCGCGGCCAGTTCCAGGACTCCGCCACCACCCGCACCGGGATCCGGTCCCACGGGATGTGCGGCGACGGAGTCCGGAAGTTCAGGTGCTTGGGCAGTTCCTGGTGTTCGAGCGCGAGCACCACCTTCAGGACGCCGGCGACGCCGGCGGCGGCCTCGAGGTGGCCGATATTCGTTTTGGCCGATCCGATGAGCAGCGGCCGGCCGGCGTCGCGGCCCCGGCCCAGCGCGGCGGCCGCGGCCTGGACCTCGATGGGATCGCCCAGCGATGTCCCGGTCCCGTGAGCTTCCAGATAGTCGATATCGGCGGGCGCCACATCCGCGCGCTCCAGCGCTTCGGTGAGTACCCGTTGCTGGGCGACTCCGTTGGGCACGGTCAAGCCCCCCGATGCGCCATCGGAGTTGACTGCGCTGCCCCGGATCACCGCACGAATCCGGTCGCCGTCGCGGATCGCGTCCTCCAGGCGCTTGATGGCGATGACACCGCAGCCCTCGCCGCGGACATAGCCGTCGGCCGCGGCGTCGAACGTCTTGCACCGGCCGTCGGGGGCGAGCATCCGGGAGTGCGAGAACGTGATCATGGTCGCCGGGCTGAGCAGGACATTGGCTCCGCCGGCCAGTGCGAAATCACATTCGCCGAGCCGCAGCGCCTGGCACGCCTGGTGAATCGCCACCAGCGAGGAACTGCAGGCCGTGTCGACGGTGACGGCGGGGCCGTGCAGTCCCAGCCGGTAGCTGATCCGGCCCGCCCCGGCGGCGGCGGCCGTACCGATCGCCATATAGGCCTCGATCTGCGGGTAGGTCAGGGCGTCGGAGGCCATTCCCAGGTAGTCGTGGGTGGATAAACCGACGAATACGCCGGTGCGGGTATTCGCCAGGGAGGTCGGCGCGGTGCCGGAATGCTCGACTGCCCGCCATGCGGTCTCCAGCAGCAGCCGATGCTGCGGGTCCATCCAGGTGGCCTCGCGGGCCGAGATACCGAAGAACGGGGCGTCGAACCCGGAGACGTCGTCGACGAAACCGGCGCGCCGGGTGACGACCTTCCCGGGCGCGGCCGGATCGGGGTCGAAGAACTCGTCGGCGTCCCACCGGTCCCGCGGGACGTCCGATACCGCGTCCCGGCCGTCGTGCAGCAGCCCCCAGTACTGGTCGGCGTCCGCTGAGCCGGGCAGCCGCGCGGCGTAGCCGACGATCGCGAAGCGGGGCGCCCGTTCCGACGGTTCTCCGGCGATTGCCATGAAGTTGCGCTCCCCGCCTCGGCCGATGATGTTGCGATGCCTCGCGGGAAAGGTTTTCACCGCCGGAACCATCTCTCGGGCGGCCACGGCGCCGGACCTGGCCAACGAGTCTCCCGGCGGCCAGTATCGCATGTGCGTTGCTGGCCGGGCGGCGGCCTCCGGTCAACCGCCGGACGGTCCGGGGCCGGGGTTTTCACGGGTACCAACGATGGCCGCCGGCCCGGCGCGGTGCGGGTCCGCCGGCGCATCGGTGGTGTCACGCCCGCAGGGGCTATGTTGGTTCGGCAGCAGTGGGTGCTGGCTCTGCGCCGCGGCCGGGAGGAGTCGGGAGGAAAATATTGCGGATCGGGAAGATTACGGTCGGCACAATCGACGATTGGACGCCGAGCCCTGGCGTGGTGATCTCCTGGCGCCCGACGAGTGCCGCAGTCGAGAAAGCCCGACGGGCCCCGGTCAGCAGGGTGCCGGTCAGCTATATGCAGGCACAACACATTCGCGGCGTCCACGAACAGAACGCTGCGGGCCTGGACTATTCACGGCAGATCATCGCAACCTGTGAAGTGCCAGGCCAGTGCGATATCTCGGCAATGAACGTCGCCCTCAACGAGTATCTGCGTCGCCATGACACCTACCGAAGTTGGTTCGAATACTCCGGTGCCGGCGATATCGTCCGGCACAGCATCACCGATGCGGCGGATATCGAATTCGAGCCGGTGAATCAGGGCGAGATGACCGCCGAGGACGCCCGTAAACACATCGTCGACATACCGACTCCGCTGGAGTGGGGCTGTTTCTCTTTCGGCATCGTCCAGAGTGCCGACCACTTCGACTTCTATGCCGGTATCGATCATGTCCACGGGGACGCGGCGCTGATCGGGATCACGATGCTCGAGGCGCATGGAATGTACTCGTCGCTGGTGGCCAGTGGGCAGCCCATGGCACTGCCCCCCGCCGGCAGTTTCGACGAGTTCTGTCTCCACGAACGCGATTGCACGGCGGATCTCACCGCTGATTCGCCGGAGGTGCGCGCCTGGATCGAGTTTGCCGAGAACTGCGATGGCAGCCTGCCCGAGTTCCCGCTGCCGTTGGGCAACCCGCTGCAGCCGACCCGCGCCGATATGGCCGGCGAGATGCTGATGGACTCCGCCGAGACCGCCGGATTCGAAACGGCCTGCGCTGCGGCCGGGGTGCGCTTCGTCGGCGGTCTGTTCGGGTGCGCCGCCCGGGTCGAACATGAACTCACGGGTGCGGCTACGTACTACGGGCTCACGCCCAGGGACACCCGGAGAACATCGGACAACTTCTCGACCCAGGGCTGGTTCACCGGACTGGTTCCGATCACCGTGCCGATCGCCGCGGCATCCTTCGGTGAGGCTGCCTGGGCGGCGCAGCAGTCTTTCGATTCCGGTCTCAATCTGGCCAGGGTGCCGTACTACCGGGTGCTGGAATTGGCACCGTGGCTGGATCGGCCGCGCCCCAACTTCCCGGTCTCGAACTTCCTGCACGGTGGGGCCGCACCCCTCAACGCGGTGCTGGCGGCGGCGGATATGGGATACGCGAACAACATCGGTATCTACTCCGACGGCCGGTTCTCCTATCAGTTGACCATCTACGCATTCCGGTATGAGGCCGGTACCGCGATGTCGGTGTTGTATCCGGACAACCCGGTTGCCCGGAAATCGGTCGCCCGGTACATCGCGGCGATGAGGTCGGTCTGTAGGCAGGTCGCCGCCGGCGGGGACTGGGGGCGTGGTGTCTAGCCGATCTCGGAACTGTGCGGCTTGATCCCATGACCGGGGTCTGTGCGGTCCGACGGTGCCGGAGGCCGGTATGCGGCGGTTAGCCGACGTGGTGGTGCGGTGGCCGTACGCGGTCATCATGCTCTGGGTTGCGATGGCGGTGGCGCTGCCGCTGGTATTGCCGAGCCTGAACGAGATGGCGCAGAAGAATCCGCTCGCGATGTTGCCCGGCGACGCGCCGTCCAGTGTCGCCGCCCGGGAGATGACCGACGCCTTTCAGGAATCGGGTACCGACAATCTTCTGCTCGTGGTGCTGACCGAGGAGCGTGGGCTCGGCCGCGCCGAGGAAGCCACCTATCGGGAACTGGTGGAGGCGTTGCGCCGCGACCAGCGCGCTGTCGTGACGGTGCAGGAATTCCTCGGAACACCATCCCTGCGTCCACTGTTGACGAGCCAGGACAACAAATCCTGGGTGCTCCCGGTGGGTCTGGCCGGTGCGCTGGGCACGCCGCAGTCCTACGCGGCCTTCAACCGCGTCGCCGATATCGTCCGACAGAGCACCGAGGGAAGCGGACTCGACGTGCACCTTGCCGGACCGGCGGCCACCGTCGCCGACCTGACCGTCGCCGGTGAACGGGACCGGAGGCCGATCGAGATCGCGATCGCCGTTCTGGTGCTCCTGGTCCTTCTCGTGGTGTACCGCAACCCGATCGCCATGCTGCTGCCGCTGATCGGGATCGGGACATCCCTGGTGATCGCTCAGTCCGTGGTTGCCGGGGTCTCCGAGTTCACCGGCCTCGGGGTGTCGAATCAGGCCATCATTCTGCTGAGCGCGATGATCGCCGGTGCCGGAACGGATTACGCGGTGTTTCTGATCAGCCGCTACCACGACTACGTGCGGCGCGGCGAACGCTCTGATGATGCGGTTCGACAGGCGCTGACCTCGGTGGGCAAGGTGATCACCGCATCGGCGGCCACCATCGGTGTCACCTTCCTCGCGATCAGCTTCGCCCGGATGGGCGTGTTCTCCACCGTCGGGGTGTCATCGGCGATCGGGGTCGGCGTGGCGTTCCTGGCCGCGGTCACATTACTCCCGGCGATTCTCGTCGTCATCGGGCCGCGCGGCTGGATCAAACCCCGGCGTGAGCTGGCCGCGCGGTTCTGGCGGCGTTCAGGTATCCGGATCGTGCGCCGGCCGCGGGCCCATCTGCTGGCCAGTGTGCTCATCCTGGTGCTGCTGGCCGGCGTCGCCGGGTTCCCGCGATACAACTACGACGATCGCGAGGCGGTGTCCCCGGCGGACCCCAGTTCGGTGGGATATGCGGCGCTGGAACGGCATTTCGACCTCAGCCAGTTCGTTCCGTCCTACGTCCTCATCCAGTCGCCGCGCAGTCTGCGCACGCCGCGGGCCCTGGCGGACATGGAGCAAATGGCGGAACGCATCAGCCAACTGCCGGATATCCGGATGGTCAGCGGAATCACCCGACCGCTGGGGGAAGTTCCGCAGGAATTCCGGGCCACCTACCAGGCGGGTCTCGTCGGTGACCGGCTCAGCACCGGTTCGGCGATGATCGCCGACAATATGGACGATCTCACCCGGCTGGCCAGCGGCGCGGACAACCTGGCGGGCGGCCTCGGCGATGTGCGAATTCAGGTCAGCGATATCGCCACCAGCGTCCAGCGGATGATCGACGCCTTCGCCGCGTTGCGGAACCAGTACGGCGGGGACAAGCTGGTCCAGAACGTCGAGGTCGCGGCGAAGCTCGTCACCGCGATCAACGAGTTGGGCAACTCGATCGGCGTGAGTTTCACCGCCGCCATCGACCTGTTCGCCTGGGTGGCGCCGGTGCTGATGGCGCTGCAGGGAAATCCGGTGTGTGACCTCAACCCGTCGTGCACCGAAACCCGCGGGAACCTTCAGCGCATGGTCGACGCCCGCAGCGGCGGCGGTCTGGACAAGATCAACGGGTTGGCACAGCAGTTGGAGTCATTGCAGGACAAGCAGTCGCTCAATGCCGCGCTGGCCGAATTGGGTGGCGCGTTCACCGACGTCACCACGGTGATGAAGTCGATGGGGCTGGACACCCCCGGGGGGGCGGAGATCACCCTGACCGAAGCCCGGCAAGGAGCCGATCGCGCTGCCGTCGGCAGCCAGGATGTGGCTGCCGGGGTGCATCAAGTCGTTGAACAGATCGAGTTGATGCGGACCGGACTCGACCAGGCCTCGGCATTTCTGCTGTCCATGAGTTATGACGCGGTGGGCCCGGCGATGGCGGGTTTCAACATCCCGCCCGAGGTGCTTGAGCTGGCCGAATTCCAAGCCGCGGCAAAGATGTTCCTCTCCCCCGATGGGCACTCCGCACGCTATCTGGTGTTCACCAAACTGGACCCGTTCAGCACCGAGGCGATGGATCAGGTCAACACCATCGCCGGTACCGCCCGGGCGGCCCAGCCCAACACCGCGCTGGCCGAGGCATCGATCTCGATGGGTGGGTATCCGGTGGCACTACGGGACACCCGGGACTACTACCAGAAGGACATCCGGTACATCGTCACCGTCACCGTCATCGTGGTGCTTCTGATCCTGATGCTGCTGCTACGCGCGATCCTCGCGCCGTTGTACCTGGTCGGTTCCGTGGTGATTTCCTATTTCGCCGCGCTCGGTATCGGCATTCTGGTCTTCCAGCACGGGTTCGGTCAGCAGTTGCACTGGACGGTGCCGCCGTTGGCCTTCGTGGTGCTGGTCGCGGTGGGCGCCGACTACAACCTGCTTTTCGCTTCACGATTGCGTGACGAGTCCCCCGACGGCACCCGATACGGGGTCATCCGCACGCTGGCGTCGACCGGAGGCGTCATCACCGCGGCCGGGGTGATCTTCGCCGCCTCGATGTGGGGGCTGTTGTTCTCCACCATCGGCACCGTCGTTCAGGGCGGTTTCATCATCGGCGCCGGAATTCTGCTCGACACATTCCTGGTCCGGACCGTCGTCGTCCCGGCCACCGCTACGCTGCTGGGAAAGGCGAATTGGTGGCCGTCCCGAGTGGCATCGCAGGGGAGTGTTGAGGCATGAAAATGCTGCTGACCGCTCTCACCACGGTGGTCGCGGTGTGCGCCACCGGAGGAATCGCTCTCGCGGACGAGGCGTCGCCGGAGGACAACTCCGCGGCTGCCACAAGTTCGCTGGGCACGCCGGGCCGCGGCTACGCGCTCGGGGGTGCCCACGTGCTGGGTATCCCCTACGACGAGTACATCCGCCGCACGGGGGCGGACTGGTTCCCCGGACTGGACCGACAGATCGTCGACTATCCGGCGGGTCAGGTGCAGGGCCACACGCTGGAACGGCTGTTCCCGGGTATCGGCCGGTTGGATGACGACTTCCCGGGTCTGGGCATTGACGGCCCCAGCGTCGGCGAGTCGGTCGACGAGGGGGAGGGCAACCTGGATCGGGCGATTCGCCAGGGCGGTCCCGGGACCGCGATCGGCCTGTCCGAGGGGGCGCTCGTCCTCAACGCCGTACAGGCCAGGCTGGCCGCTGATCCGGCCGCCCCGCCGCCCGACCAGTTGTCCTTCGCGACCTACGGTGACCCGGTCGCGCGGCATGCCTTCGGGGAGAGCTTCCTGACCATGAACTTTCCGGTGGGCACCGTCGTGCCGTCGCTGGACTACCGGATCCCGGCGCCGGTGGAGAGCCAGTACGACACCCACATGTTCGTGTCCGCCTATGACAGCATCGCCGACTGGCCGGACCGGCAGGACAATGTGATGGCGGTGCTGAACGCGATCGTGGGCCTGGCGACCGGTCACACCGCGGTGGCGTTCACCGACCCCAGCATGGTGCCGCCGCAGAACATCAGGACGACGGTCAACTCCCGGGGCGCGACGACCACGACGTACTTGATTCCGGAACAACACCTTCCGCTGGTGCTGCCCTTCAAGTATCTGGGGGTCCCCGAAGACACCTTGAATCAGTTGGACGCGGTCCTGCAACCGATGGTCGATTCCGGATATTCGCGGAACGACGATCCGCTGACCGCTCCGGTGACGGTGGATCCGGTGAACGGCTACGATCCGGCCGCCGTGACCGCGCCCGCCACGCAGGCAGCGTTCGGCGGTGGGGCCGATCCGGTGTCGCAGCTCCTGGCCGGTCTGCAGTATGTGTTGGACAACAACTCGCTGGGTCAGCCGTAGCGGCGACCGTCACCGTCCGAGCAGACCCACCCCGATCAGCACGGTGCCCACCACCGCCAGGAGTGCCGCGACGTCCCGCCGGCGCCGGGTACGCACCCAGTGGTGCAGCCGCTCCATGGCCACCCGGGTCTGCTCCGGGGCCACCAGGTAGGCCAGTAGCGGGATTTCCACCAGGGCGAAGGCCACCACATTGAACAGAACCAATGCCGAGAACTGGGTGGCGGCGGAGACCCCGGCGGCGGCAATGATCGCCAGCGCTGCCAGGTAGTCGACCGATGGCAGCGCGATACCCAGTCCGGCGACGCCGGCGACCCACAGCGAGCGACCGCCGAGCAGTCGGGTCAGCCACAGCGGAGGTGTCTGCGTGCGCCCCCGGGTGGCCGCCACGGTTGCCGCCCCCAGCAGGGCCAGCACCCCGATGGCGATCTGCACCGTCGGCAAGGTGAACTGCGCAGATGCCGGCAGCCGGGAGGTGACGGCGAACAGAACCGCCGCGCCCACCGACAACCCCATCAGGAATCCACCGCCCAGGAAAGCGGCCAGTTGGAGGCGGGGGCGTGGCCGGTTCAGCATCACCACACACATCCCGATACGGAACGGTTCCAGGCTGACCGCGGCCGCCATCACCAGAAGGGTGATCCACATGGACGGTCAGCTACGCGTCCGACCGCGCGGTCGACATGTCGACAGGCTACTGAACGCCGGTGCTCCGGTCGGGCGTGGCGGTCCGCATCGGGCGGCGACGGGCCGCGTGTGCATGTGAAGATGGAGAAGTTATGGGCAATACGGAGTTGAGCCCCGCCGCGCTGCGTGAGGCGTTCGGTCACTTCCCGTCCGGGGTGATCGCCATCGCTGCGGAGGTCGGCGGCGACCGGGTCGGGTTGGCGGCCAGCACCTTCGTCCCGGTTTCGCTGGACCCTCCGCTGGTGTCGTTCTGCGTCCAGAACACGTCCGAGACCTGGCCGCGGCTGGAGA
>JAHZJY010000133.1 GCA_022600695.1 Actinomycetes bacterium
CTGGTGCTCAGCAGCCTCGGTCGCGATGCCGCCGCCGAGCGTTGGCACGACGGTGACCACGGCCCCGATACCGCGATGGCCCGGTCAACCAAGCGGGTGTGCCGGGATTGCGGGTTCATGGTGCCGCTCGCCGGGGCGCTGGGCGTCAGGTTCGGCGTGTGCTGTAACGAGCAGTCCGCCGACGGGCGCGTCGTGGACTTCTTCTACGGTTGCGGCGCGCACTCCGATACGCCCGCACCGCCGGGATCCGGGTCCCCGAGATACGACCCCTATGACGATGGGGTCGTCGAGGTTGTCGCGAGTCCCGTGAGTGAGGGGCCGGAGCCGGTCGCCGGGTCTACTGAGCCCGAAACGCCGCTCGGGGGCTAGCCACCTTCAGCGGCGGCCTTGATCCGGGCCAGCGACAGATTCATTCCCTCGATGAGTTCACCTTCGAATTTGTCGACTCCGCCGAGCGCGGCCTTGGTCGCCACGGCCGACACCGTCGTAACGCCGTTCTCGGCGTGCCGGGACTCAGTGACCCGTGTCCCGGTTGCGGTCGGCTCCAATTCGTAAGTCCAGACCGTGTGGTTGATATCGACCCGAAAGGCCAGCTTGCGTTCCGGGATCACCTCGGTGATCGTCGACGTGGTCGGCCAGAACAGCATGCCGCGCCGGTTGAGGTTGAGCGTGCGGGTACCGGGCCGGATCGGTCCGAGTGCTTTCATCTTTCGGCACTGCGGACTCCACTGCGGCATCCGGTTCAGATCCGAGATGAGGCCCCAAACCTTGTCCACCGGGGCATCGATCTCGATCTCGGCCTTCAGAAGTGGCGCTGACATGGTTCTCCTTCGATCACTGTTGCCTGCCCTGTCCCAACCCGCTCTGGGCGCCGCGCGCACCGCGCCGGGCCGCCGAGCGCTGCCAGAGGAAAAGAGATGCACCGAATATGCTCACACCCAGGCCCGCGATGGTAACCGGGCGCCAACCCTGCAGCGCCGGAACGGTGAACGCCGCAACGGCGGCCATCATCCACAACAAGGCCCCGGCGCCGATGACCGGCCGCGGATCCAGCAGCGCGGCGGGCAACTCGGGCGGAACCCGTTCAGGGGCGGTCATCGCCCTCACCGTAACCGACGGAGCGTGGGCGTACGTTAGCGCCCATGGTGGCCGTCATCGATATCACCGACCCCCGTGACGGGCTGGTCGATGACTTCCGGGATCTCAACAGCATCGACCGTCGGCCGGACCTGCCGACCGGTAAGGGACTGGTGATCGCCGAGGGTGTCCTGGTGGTCCGGCGGATGTTGATATCGCGCTTCGCGCCGCACGCCTTCCTGGGCACCGAACGCCGGCTGTCCGAGTTGTCCCACTATCTGCCGGAGGGCGTCGCCGGCGATGAAATGCCCTTCTACCGGGCCACCGCCGAGGTGATGGCGGAGGTGGTGGGTTTTCACCTGAACCGTGGCGTGCTGGGGGTGGCCCGCCGTCCGGCGGAACTCAGTGTCGCCGCGGTGCTGGCCGGGGCCCGCACCGTCGCCGTCCTCGAAGGGGTCAACGACCATGAGAACCTCGGTTCGATATTCCGGAATGCCGCCGGGCTCGGCGTAGATGCGGTGGTATTCGGTGCCGGTTGCGCCGACCCGCTGTACCGGCGCGCGGTGCGGGTGTCGATGGGCCATGCCCTGCTGGTTCCCTTCGCCCGCGCGGGTCACTGGCCCGCGGACCTGCAACTGTTGCGCGACAAAGATTTCCGGCTGTTGGCGATGACGCCGGATCCGCGGGTCGGCACCGCAGCCGATGAGTTGGGAGCACTCGCGGCGCAGAAGGTCGCGATCCTGGTCGGTGCCGAGGGGCCGGGTCTGACCGAGACGGCGATGCGGGCCAGCGATGTGCGGGTCCGCGTTCCGATGTCGCGTGGCACGGACTCGCTCAACGTCGCCACCGCGGCGGCACTGGCGTTCTACGAGCGGGCCCGGCAGGCCGCTGGGCCGGACCGATAGCCTGACCCGGTGTCCGACGATTCGACGCCCTGGGGTACCGGGCTGGCGGTCGCGGCGTTTGTCGCGGCAGTCACCGCCGCGGCGATCGTCGTGCTCAGTCTCGGTATGACCCGCGTGCATCCGGTGGTGTCAGTCGGGCTGAACCTCGTCGCGGTCGGCGGTCTGGCGCCCACCCTGTGGGACTGGCGCAAGCGCCCGGTTCGGCGGTGGTTCGTACTCGGTGCCGCGGTGGGGGTGACCGTCGGCTGGATGGTGATGCTGGGACTGCTGCTCCGCTAGCGTTCGCCGCCGGTCCGCACGCCCAACAGGACGTCCTCCCAGGCGGGCACCTCGGCCTTGCGCTTGGCGCGTTTCCTCGGTTCCGGCTGCCCGGTGGTCTCCGTCGGCTCCGCAGCGGTGCGGCTGACCTCCTCCAACTCCAGCTGGGTCAACGGTGCCACCCGCCGGAGCGGACGTTCGAATTCCGGGTCGATCAGTTCGCTGGCGGCCTCATCGATGGCCGTCACGGTGCCACCGTGCGCGCCCGGAGTGAACCGGAAGTGCGCATAATTCTCCGAGAGGCCCGCCGGCCAGCACATCCGAACTGTCCAACGGCCATCATCGGTTCGCCAGGCATCCCAATTGGTGGACTCCGAACTCAGACCGCGCTCGGACAACGCCGAGGTGATGGTCTCGAGCAGGGTCTCGACGGCAGGCCCGTCGGCCAGAACCGGGTGGGCGGCGGTGGCCAACTCCGCGGCACGTTGACGTTCGAGCAGGACCGGGTGAGCGAAGCGCTCGATCTTGGAGGTGTCCATACCGGAGGATTCGGCAACCTCCTGTACCGATGCGCCGGCCCGGATTCGCGACTGGATGTCCCTGGGACGCAACACGCCTTTGACCTCATTGTCTGTTGTGTTCTGGATCAACCCGGCGCGGTCGCCGCGGACCGCGGCGCGCAGCCGGTCGTCAACCCGGATGAGGAACTTGTCGGCCGGGTCGCCGCCCTCGCAGATGACATGCTTACCGTCGACATCGAGTCCGATGAGACAGAGTTCCCGCATGTCGACCTCCTTGTTCGGACTCTAACCCAGCCCGGCCAGTGATAACGAAAAGGACACGCCCGGTCGTCCGACGCGATCAGAGGCGTTCGACGATCCAGTCGACACAGTGTGTCAGCGCGGTGATGTCATCGGGCTCGATTGCCGGAAACATCGCGACCCGAAGTTGGTTGCGACCCAGTTTGCGGTAGGGCTCGGTATCGACGATGCCGTTGGCGCGCAGGACGGCGGCGACGGTGGCGGCGTCGACCTCGTCGGTGAAGTCGATGGTTCCTACGACTTGGGAGCGCAGAGCCGGGTCGGCTACGAACGGTGTGGCGAACGTGGTGGCTTCGGCCCAGGAGTACAGCCTCGAGGAGGAGTCCGCGGTCCGCTTGACCGCCCAGTCCAGTCCACCGTTGGACAGCATCCAGTCGACCTGCTCGGCCATCAGCACCAGAGTCGCGATCGCCGGGGTGTTGTAGGTCTGGTTCTTCAGGCTGTTGTCCACCGCGATCGGCAGTGACAGGAAGTCGGGCACCCAGCGGCCGGATGCCGCGATCGCCTCGATGCGGGCTAGCGCGGCCGGGGACAGGATGGCCAACCACAGCCCGCCGTCGCCGGCGAAATTCTTCTGCGGTGCGAAGTAGTACGCGTCGCACTCGCTGATGTTGACAGGTAGGCCGCCGGCACCTGAGGTGGCGTCGATCAGGACCAGCGAGTCGCCGGAGCCCTCGGGGCGGCGGACGCCGACGGCGACTCCGGTGGAGGTTTCGTTGTGCGCCCAAGCAATCGCGTCCACCGACGGATCGGACTGTGGATCTGGAGCGCTGCCGGCGTCGGCTTTGACCACGATCGGTTCCCCGATAAACGGGTTGGCGGCCACCGCGGAGGCGAACTTCGAACTGAACTCACCGTAGGTCAGGTGCAGGGACCGGCGGTCGATCAGACCGAAGGCGGCGGCATCCCAGAACGCCGTCGCGCCGCCGTTACCCAGGATCACCTGGTACCCGTCGGGCAGGGAGAACAGGTCCCGCACCCCATCGCGCACCCGGCCGACCAGGTTCTTCACCGGGGCCTGCCGGTGTGAGGTGCCGAACACTCCGGCGCCGGTGGTGCTCAAGGCTGCCAACTGCTCGGGCCGCACCTTCGAGGGGCCGCATCCAAAGCGGCCATCGGCCGGCTTGAGGTTGTTGGGGATCGTGAGTCGGGCAGCGTCGGACATGGCCCAAGCCTAGGATCCGAGGCCCCCGCACCTGAAATCGAGCAGGTCAGCAAACACGGCGAGGGGTATGGACAGTATGCGATACCTCCGGTACCGTTTTGCC
>JAHZJY010000134.1 GCA_022600695.1 Actinomycetes bacterium
CTCGACGACTCCGACGACGATGACGACGACGACGACGACGATGACGATGACGATGACGATGACGACGATGATGACGATGACGATGACGATGACGATGACGATGACGATGACGACGATGATGACGACGATGACGAGGACGACTCCGATTATGACGAGGACGACTCCGACGAGGACGACGACGTGCTGGACCGCGGCCGTTCGGCCACGGTCACCGGTGCCGGGGCACCGCCGCGCCGGGCCCGTCGCCGGTCCGCGGCCCGGCCGGCCGGCCCGCCTGCCCTTGGTCAGTAGCCGGTTTGACCCTCCGGCGCTGGTCGGCGTACCCTTAATGGGTTGTCGCCAGGCGCTGCCGGCGGCAGCGGGACCGCTCGGGAAGCCGGGTGCGGCCCGCAAGCCCAGACCCGCTCGCGTGCACTCCGGTGGCGCGTGCCGATAACAGCGACACCCGTCGCCGACTTTGGAAGAGGACCCATGGCAGCCGACACAGCCACCTACGCGATCGTCAAGACCGGTGGCAAGCAGTACAAGGTCGCCGTCGGGGATATTCTGAAGGTCGAGAAGATCGAATCTGAGCCGGGTGCCTCGGTGTCGCTGCCGGTGGCACTGGTGGTCGATGGGGCGAAGGTCACCACCGACACCAAAGAACTGGCCAAAGTCGCCGTGACCGGCGAGATTCTCGAGCACATCAAGGGCCCGAAGATCCGCATCCACAAGTTCAAGAACAAGACCGGGTACCACAAACGGCAGGGGCACCGACAGCCCCTGACGGTGCTCAAGGTCACCGGAATCAAGTGATGAGCCGTCAGGCGAAGAACCGACAAGACACGATGAGCCGTCAGGCGAAGAACCAAACAATCTCGTAGCGACAGGGAGCGATCTGATATGGCACACAAGAAGGGCGCTTCCAGCTCGCGGAACGGTCGCGAGTCCAATGCGCAACGTCTCGGCGTGAAGCGATTCGGTGGTCAGGTGGTCAAAGCCGGCGAGATCCTGGTTCGCCAGCGCGGTACCCACTTCCACCCCGGCGTCAACGTCGGTCGCGGTGGCGATGACACGCTGTTCGCCACCGCCCCCGGTGCGGTGGAGTTCGGCGTCAAGCGCGGTCGTAAGACCGTCAACATCGTTCGCGTCGCAAGACCGGAGTAGGTCTCCTCTCGCGGGTGTGCAACCACTGCGAAATCGAGACCGGTTTCTGGCAGTCAGCGCACACTCGGCAAGTGAAAGGACGCTCCGATGCCCCGCTTCGTCGATCGGGTTGTTATTCACACCCGCGCGGGCAACGGCGGTAACGGTTGCGCGTCGGTACACCGGGAGAAATTCAAACCGCTCGGAGGCCCGGACGGCGGTAACGGTGGCCGCGGCGGCAGCGTCGTTCTGGTGGTGGATCCGCAGGTGCACACGCTGCTCGACTTCCATTTTCACCCCAACGTGGTGGCCGCGTCGGGCAAGCAGGGCCAGGGCAGCAGTCGGGATGGCGCGGCAGGCGGGGATCTCGAGGTCCGGGTGCCCGATGGAACGGTCGTGCTGGACGAACACGGCCGGTTGCTGGCCGACCTGGTCGGCGACGGCACGCGTTTCGTTGCCGCCGAGGGCGGCCGGGGCGGTCTGGGTAACGCGGCGCTCGCGTCCCGGGCCCGCAAGGCGCCCGGGTTCGCGCTACTCGGCGAGAAGGGGCAGGCCCGCGACCTCACCCTGGAACTCAAGACCGTCGCCGACGTGGGTCTGATCGGATTTCCGTCAGCCGGCAAGTCGTCGCTGGTCTCGACGATCTCGGCGGCCAAGCCCAAGATCGCCGACTATCCGTTCACCACTCTGGTGCCCAACCTCGGCGTGGTATCGGCCGGTGATCACACGTTCACCGTTGCCGACGTGCCTGGTCTGATTCCGGGCGCCTCGCAGGGCCGCGGCCTTGGTCTTGACTTCCTGCGCCATATCGAGCGTTGCGCGGTGCTGGTGCACGTCATCGACTGTGCCACTCTGGAACCCGATCGTGATCCGGTGACCGATGTCGAGACCCTGGAGGCCGAACTGGCCGCCTACCGGCCCTCCCTGCAGGCCGACTCCGCACTGGGTGATTTGGCCGATCGACCGCGCGCGGTGGTGTTGAACAAGATCGACGTCCCGGAGGCACGTGAGTTGGCCGACTTCGTGCGTCCGGAGATCGAGAAGCACGGCTGGCCGGTGTTCGAGGTGTCCACAGTCGCCCGGGAAGGGCTGCGGGAGTTGACGTTTGCGTTGTGGGACCTGGTGTCCGGCTATCGGGCCGCCCAGCCCCCGGTGGTGGCGCGCCGCCCGGTGATCCGGCCGATTCCAGTGGACTCGACCGGGTTCACCGTGGAATCCGACCCCGGCCACCCGGGTGGTTTCGTCGTGCGGGGTAACCGGCCCGAACGCTGGGTGGCCCAGACCGACTTCGTCAACGACGAGGCGGTCGGCTATCTGGGGGACCGGCTGGCCCGGCTCGGTGTTGAAGACGAGTTGCTCAAACGGGGGGCCACCCCCGGCTGCGCGGTCACCATCGGTGACATGACTTTCGACTGGGAGCCGCAGACGCCCGCCGGTGTCGATGTCGTCCCGACCGGTCGAGGAACCGATGCCCGGCTGGAGCGCAACGATCGGATCGGTGCTGCGGAGCGCAAACAGGCCCGTCGGCAGCGCCGGGAGCATCCGGACGAGCACCGAGACGACGAGTGAGTCCGCACCGGCACGCCGTCCGCTCTGCCCGCAGCATCGTCGTGAAGGTCGGAACCACTGCGCTGACCGACGCCTCAGGGTTGTTCGACACCACTCGGCTGGCCGCGCTCGCCGATGCCATCGAGGCCAGGATCCTGGCCGGTACCGACGTGGTGATTGTGTCCTCGGGAGCGATAGCCGCCGGGATCGAGCCGTTGGGCCTGAGCCGGCGTCCCACCGATCTGGCCACCAAGCAGGCCGCCGCCAGCGTTGGTCAGGTCGCCCTGGTGAACTCCTGGAGTACGGCGTTCGCGCGCTACCACCGCACGGTGGGTCAGGTGCTATTGACCGCTCACGACATCTCCCAGCGGGTCCAGCACACCAATGCCCAGCGCACCCTGGACCGGCTGCGGGCGCTGCGCGCGGTGGCGATCGTCAACGAGAACGACACCGTGGCCACCAACGAGATCCGGTTCGGCGACAACGATCGGCTCTCGGCGCTGGTCGCCCATCTGATCGGCGCGGACGCGCTGGTGCTGCTCTCCGACGTCGACGGCCTGTATGACGCGGATCCCCGCAAAGGTGAGGCCCGGTTCATCACCGAAATCGCCACGCCCGAGGATCTCGAAGGGGTCGCCGCCGGGCAGGGCAGCCGGCTGGGCACCGGGGGTATGGCCTCCAAACTCTCCTCGGCGCTGCTGGCCGCCGACGCCGGGGTGCCGGTGCTACTGGCCGCCGCCGCCGACGCCGCCGCCGCACTCACCGATGCATCGGTCGGCACCGTGTTCGCGCCGCGTCCGGTCCGGATGTCGGCCCGGCGGTTCTGGGTGCGCTATGCGGCCGAATCGACCGGTTCGCTGACGTTGGATGCCGGTGCGGTGCGCGCGGTGATCCACCAGCGCCGCTCGCTGTTGCCGGCCGGGATCACCGGCGTGCACGGGCGGTTCTTCGGTGGTGACGTCATCGAACTGCACGGCCTCGCAGGTGAGATGGTGGGACGAGGTGTGGTGGCCTATGACGCCGCTGAACTGGTGACGATGACCGGGCGCTCGACCTCGGACCTGCCGGCTGAGCTGCGGCGCCCGGTTGTTCATGCCGACGATTTGGTCCCGGCCTGACCGACCCGCCCAACGGCCAGTGTCGCCGCCGCGGCGACAGCTGAGCGGATCGTCGCCGCGCGTTGGGCGGCGAGCACCAGGGCATCGTCGTCGGCCGGTCGCACCGGAATTCCGCGGGCGGCGGCAGTGGCCTCCACGCAGTCCCGCACCGCGGGGTCGGCCAGCACCA
>JAHZJY010000135.1 GCA_022600695.1 Actinomycetes bacterium
GACGGTCCCCACCGCGATGGAGGTGACACCGACCGTCTGGGTGCGGGCCCGGCAGGGCCCGAGGCTGGCCGACCTGATCGCCGCACCCGGCGCCGCCCGGTCGCAGGGCAACGCCGATCTGATCGATGTGCAGGGATCGGCCTACGCCGCCACCGACGGCGATCCGCGCACCGCCTGGACCGCACCCCAGAGCTCCGGACAGCACCTGGCTTCACCCACCCTGACCGTGACACTGCCCCGCCCGACCGAGGTGAGCGGGCTGCGGCTGACACCCAGCGGCTCGACGCTACCCACCCATCCGACGATGGTGGCCGTCGATCTCGGTGCCGGCCCCCAGGTCCGCACCCTCACCCCCGACGCGGGCCCGCAGACGGTGTCCCTGCATCCCCGGGTCACCGACACCATCCGGATCAGCCTGCTGGACTGGGAGGATGTCATCGACCGGACCGCGCTCGGGTTCGACCAGCTCAAGCCGCCCGGTCTGGCCGAGATCACCGCGCTGGGACCGGACGGCGCCCCGATCGCGGCGGCGGATGCCACCGCCAACCGGGCCCGGACCATCGAAGTGCCCTGCGGGCAGGGGCCGGTGGTCGCGGTATCGGGACGGTTCGTGCAGACCTCGGTGTCGACAACCGTGGACGATCTGCTGCAGGGTCGGCCGATCCCGGCCCGGGCCTGCGACCGGGCCCCGGTCGCGTTGCCGGCCGGACCCCAGGAATTGTTGATCAGTCCCGGACCGGCGTTCATCGCCGACGGCGCCGAGATCAACGGTCCGCTGGCTTCGGAGCTGACCGGCACCGCCGGCATCCCGGCCGAGGTGACCGACTGGGGTCCGGACCGGCGGCAGATCAACGTGGCCCGCTCACCGGTGAGCCGGGTGCTGGTGGTTCCGGAGAGCGTCAATCCGGGCTGGGTGGCGCAGACCGCCGACGGCGCGGCGCTGACACCGGTGATCGTCAACGGCTGGCAACAGGGTTGGGTGCTGCCGGCCGGCAAGCAGGGCGCGGTCACGCTGAGCTTCCCGTCCAACGCCCCCTACCGGGCCGGGCTGGCGGTGGGGCTCGGGCTGCTTCCGGTGCTGGGGCTGATGGCGCTGGTGCCCGCCCGCCGGGTGCCACGGCCCGATGAGCCGGCCCGGCCGTGGCACCCGGGCGTACTGGGTCTGGTCGGGCTCCTGACCGCCGGAGCGCTGATCGGCGGGTTCGGGGGGCTGGCCGTGTTCGGGGCGGCGCTGGCCGGCGGCCACCTGCTGCGCGGCCGGCAGCCACTGTTGGACCGGCTGACGCTCACCGCCGCCGCCGGCGGGTTGATTCTGGCCGGGGCGCTGCTCTCGCGCTACCCGTGGCGCTCCGTCGACGGATACATCGGTTATTCGCCGTGGGTCCAACTACCGGCGCTGATCGCCCTCGGGGCGCTGGCGGCGTCACTGCCGCCGGGACCGGAGAGGCCGTCGGCGGTTCCGGCGCAAGACGGCACCGACACCCCGGACGGGAAATCGGTCGAGGACGAAAAAGACACCGGCACAAGCACTTCGCCGTAATGCCCTCAGGTGTCGCGCATCCATGTGACGATCCGCGCCGCGAGGTCATCACCGACGTCTTCCTGGATCATGTGCCCGGCATCGGGATAGTCATGGTGCGGCTGGCCGGCCGCACCCGCGATCCGTTCGCGCGTCGCGGCGATCGAGTCGGGGGTTGCGAAGATCGGATCGCGCAGTCCGAAACACCCCAACACCGGACGGTCGAACGCCTCGAGGACGGCGCGCGCGGCTTCGTTGGTCGGCACATCGCCGATGGTGTTGACCAGCGACGGGAACGTCCGCGGACCGGCCATGTAGATGCGGCCCGGGAACGGCGCGTCATAGGCGGCCAGTTCGGCATCGGTGATGGGAGCCGCCACGGTGGCCCGCATCGGCACCGACGGCATGAAGTCCTTGCCGACCAGCGCGTAGGTCGCCCAGGCCTGGAACAGTTCCATCCCGCCGCCGGGGCCGACCACGTCGGGGAACTCGAGATCCCGCGGTTCCAGCGAGTCCGGAAGGGTGAGGATTTTCGCACCTTCGGGCAGCACCAGCAGATTGCCGTTGGCGACCACGACCCGGGCGAACAGATCGGGCCGGTTGCCGACGCAGCGCAGACCGATCAGCGAACCCCAGTCTTGCACCACCGGGGTGATCCCGTCCAGGCCGAGCACGTCGATGAACTCCTCGGTCCAGGCGACGTGCTGCAGGAAGCGGTAGTCGGCGAGTCGCACCGGCTTGTCGGACTTGCCGAAACCGATGAAATCCGGGGCGATCACCCGAAATCCGGCGGCGGCCAGCAGCGGGATCATGCTGCGGTACAGGTAACTCCAATCGGGCTGACCGTGCAACAGCAACACCACCTCGCCATCCGGATGACCGGCCTCGAC
The DNA here is from genome assembly GCA_022600695.1 of Actinomycetes bacterium. Lineage (GTDB taxonomy): Bacteria > Actinomycetota > Actinomycetes > Mycobacteriales > Mycobacteriaceae > Mycobacterium. The sequence continues at coordinate 2,410 of JAHZJY010000135.1, forward strand.
GTAGTGCATCCGCATCCCGTCAACCTCGGCGTAGTTCGGCGCCCACGGATAGTCGGGCAGGTCGACGAAGCATTCGTCGGGCGTACGCACGAACGGCCTGCCGGAATCCGTCCAGCGGATGTCGGCGTCATCGGGTGAGACGTCGGGCGGCAGATCCGGCGTGGTCATGCCGCCCGCCGCCCGGTCAGGTGTTCAAGACAGGTCGTGAGGTCACGATCGGCGAACTCGAAACCCGCATCGAGCAGCTTCATGGGCGAGACCCGTTGCCCCGCCAGCACAAGTTCCTCGCCGGCTTCACCGAGGATCACGCGGACGGCGGCCGGCGGCAACGGGACCGCCGAAGGCCGTCTCATCGCCTTGCCCAGTACCCGGGCGAACTCCGCGTTGGTGGCGGCGTTGGGGGCCACGACGTTGACGGGCCCGTCGATATCCGGGCGGTCGATCAGGAAAACGATCGCGGCGACCAAGTCCCGCAGACTGATCCACGACATCACCTGCTTGCCGGTTCCGTACCGGCCGCCGATGAAGAACTTGAACGGCGTGGCGAGCGGAGGCAACGCTCCGCCGTCCATCGACAGGACGACCCCGATCCTCAGCAGCGAAACCGCGCTACCCGCGTCGGCGGCGGGCAGCGTCGCGGCCTCCCAGTCGTCGATCAGTTCCTGGAGGTAGCACGTTCCTACACGTCGGTCGCGGTCGGACTCGGTGAAAGCCGCGTGGTCTTCGGGGTAGATGCCATACGCATGCACCGACGATGCGTTGATCAGATGAATTGTCGGATTCCGAGAGCAGACGCTGGCGCAGACGGCGGTGCTCGTGATCCGGCTCTCGGTCATGGTCGTCTTGTACGCCGGACTCCAGCGCTCATCGTTGACCCCGGCACCGGCGAGATTGACGATGGTTCCGACATCGCTTGAGTCGCCGTCCCGGAAGCCGTCCCACGACATGCACCGTTGCGCTGTCGGGAATTGACCGGCAAGCCGGGCCGGATCGCGGCCGACAACAGCGAACGGCGTCCGCCGGTGCGTCAATGCACCGATCAGCGCGCGACCGACCATGCCGCTCGCTCCACACACCACAACCAGTTTCATGGCGTTTCCTTGCCCTTGGGTGTGTATTGCCCGGTCATGCCGCCTGCCCTCGCGGACTCTTGTTCAGCTGGCCGAAGATCACCCGCGGCGCGAAGCGGCTCAACCACTTCAACTGGCTCGACTGTCCCGGCGCGATTTCGTTCTTTCCCCGGGAGAGGTCGTGCAGAAAAGCCGATACGAGTTTCTCGGGCGGCATCCTGGAAAAGGACGGGTCCAGGTCGGTGGCCAACGGCGTATCCACAACCGGCGGTAGCAGTTCCACGACCCGCACCGAAGTGCCGGCGAGTTGTGCGCGCAGGCTCTGGGTGTAGGAGTGCAGGAACGCCTTGCTGGCGCTGTACACCGGCGCGGCGGCATAGGGAACGTAGGCCAGCCCGGAGCTGACATTCACCAGAACCGACGGCCGGGTCAGCATGCCGGGCAGAAAGTGGTGTACCAAGCGGACCGGTCCCGCTGCGTCGATGGCGATCTCGTGCAGTTGGCTCTCGAGGGCGAATCCGTCGGTCACGTCGAAGGCAAGCATGACGCCCGCGTTGTTGATCAGGATGTCCACGCCGCCTTGGGATTCGACGGCGTCGCGCAGCGCCACCACCTGCTCGTCGTCGGAGACGTCACACACCACACCGGATATCGACGGATGCGATGACGCCGCCTGCCGCAGCGTTGCCTCCGTTCTGCCGGTGATGATGACGGTGGCACCCTGGTCGGCGAAGGCGCGGGCCATGGCAAGGCCGATACCCGAACTGCCGCCGGTGATCACTATCCGTTGTCCGTCGAATCGCATCCTCGTCCCGTCTGTTGACTTGCTGCATGCAAGCTAACAATATCACTTGCTGTATGCAAGTGAATAGCCGATACTCGCAGCATGACAACCGGATACACGACGATGCAGTTCGACCACGCGATCGTGGGGGGCCACCGCCTGCGCTTCGCCGCAGCGCGCAGGCCCGGCGCGCCCCAGATGCTGATGACGTCGCCCCAACCCATGAGCGTGTTGACCTACCGGGACATGTGGAGCCGACTGGCCGAACGATTCGACCTCGTCGCCGTCGACTTGCCGAACCACGGCGGATCCGACGCCGCCGCCGACGTGACTACCGTCGACCAGCACGGCGCATTCCTCGGCGAAATCCTGGATCACTTCGAACTCGAGCGCCCGCACTTCGTCGGACCCGATGTCGGCACGCCCATCGCGCTTCGGTTCGTCGCCGACAACCCAGACCGGATCGCGTCGATCGTCGGCGGCGATGCCGGAACCATCTCGCCGGTCGACGGTGAGCTGATCTTCCGGCTGCTGGTGAACTCCCGGCTGTTCGGGCTGTCCCTGCGCTCGCTCGGCCGCCAGGTGGGTGGACGCTTCTACGCACGTGCGGCGAACAGCATCGGGTTCCGGCAGGAGCGGCCGTCAAAGGCGGTCCTGAAGGACTTCCGCGACGGCTCGACCGGGCCGGGCAAACTCCGCGGCCAGGTGGGCTTCCTCGGTAGCTACCCGAGCAACGTGCCGCGATTGATGGCGGACTACCCGTCGATCACGACGCCTGTCCTCGTGCTTCACGGCGAGCACGACACCTTCGTCGCAATGAGCAACTCGAAGCGGCTCAGCGAGCTGCTGCCGAACAGCGCGTTCGCCGTCATCCCCGGCGCCGCGCACTACTCGTGGGAGGACAACGTCGAGGCCTACCTCCAACACGTCCTGAACTGGACCGCCCGGGTCGAGTCGGGAAACTGACGCCCC
>JAHZJY010000136.1 GCA_022600695.1 Actinomycetes bacterium
ATGATGGGTATCGCCGAGGCAACCGGGGGCTTCATGGCCAAGAAGGTCATCGTCACCGTCGGTGAGGTGCAGGGCGCCGATGTCGACAACTACATGAACATCACGTCCAAGGCCGGCACCTGCGTGATGACCGCGATCGGCAGCATGCTCGACACGAACGTGACCCTGAACCTGGCCATGCTGACCCTGATGCAGAAGAACCTGCAGGGCACCATCTTCGGCGGCGGCAATCCCTACTACGACATCCCGCAGTTGTTGTCGATGTACAAGATCGGCAAGCTCAACCTCGACGACATGATCACCCGCCAGTACCGCCTGGAACAGATCAACGACGGCTACACGGACATGCTGGAAGGCCGCAATATCCGCGGCGTCATCCGGTTCACCGACGCGGATCGGTGAGCGGGCGATGACCGAGCAGGCCACTGAACTGACTCCCGCCATGGCCGCCTCGCTGGCGTCATGGCGCTGTGTGCAGTCTCACGACCGCGAGGGCTGGCTGGCCCTGATGGCCGCCGACGTCGTCATCGAGGACCCGATCGGCACGTCGATCACCAATCCCGACGGGATGGGGATCCGGGGTAAGGACGCGGTGGCGGCGTTCTACGACACCAACATCGCCGTCAACAATCTCACCGTCACCTGCGAGGAGAGCTTCCCGTCCAGTTCGGCCAACGAGGTGGCCCACATCATGGTGCTGCGCAGCGAGTTCGAGGGCGGGGTGACCAGTGCCGTGCGCGGTGTGTTCTGCTATCGCGTCGACGATGAGGGCCTGATCACCAATCTGCGCGGCTACTGGAACCTGGCGGGCATGCAGTTCGGACAGGCCGACTGACCTGCCACTGAACTCCCACAGCGGCCCGAACACTGCGCGCCGCGCATGCCCCCGGACCCTATGCTGAGGCGCATGGCGTCCGTCTTCACCATGATCATCAACCGCGAACTGCCCGGCCGTTTCGTCTACGAGGACGACCTCGGCGATGAAGGCGTGGTGGCATTCCTGACCATCGAACCGATGACACCGGGTCATACTCTGGTGGTTCCCCGCGCCGAGGTGGACAACTGGCAGGACGTCGACCCGGCGTTGTTCGGACGGGTGATGGACGTCTCCCAGCGGGTCGGCAGGGCGGTCTGTCAGGCCTTCGGCGCGGCACGCGCGGGGATGATCATCGCCGGCCTGGAGGTCCCGCATCTGCACGTGCACGTGTTCCCGGCCTACAACCTCACCGACTTCGGCTTCGCCCACGTTGATCGCAACCCGTCCGCAGCATCCCTCGACGAGGCCCAGGCGAAGATCACCGCGGCTCTCGCCGATCCGGCCTGAAGGCACGGGCCCGATCCGGCCACCGCTTCGGTGGGTCCGAACTGCCGTGAACGGCATCAAGGCCGCCCTACACTTGGCCGATGGATCTGGCAAAGGTGTTCGTCGATATCGCGACCACTCCGGTTCGGGTGGGTTTGGCCGCGGCCGATGCCGGGCTCGATATCGCCGAGGCGTCGATAGATCTGGCCAGACGAAGTCTGGGTGATGCCACCATCCCCTCTCCCGGGGAGTCGGTCGCCCACCTGCTCGGCCTGGACGAGACCATCGAGCGGGCGAACCGGTTCGCCGCCCTGATCGATGAGGACGCTCCCATCGGTCGCGCGCTGGCCCCGGACGGCCCGTTGGACCGGCTGATGCGCCCCGGCGGCCTGATCGACCGGCTGACCGCGCCGGACGGGGTGCTGGAACGGCTGACCGCCGAAGGGGGCGGGGTCGACCGGGCGCTGGCGCCCGGTGGCCTGGTTGACCAACTCCTGGACGAGGACGGGCTGCTGGAGCGGGTACTGGCCGACGACGGTCTGGCCGACCGGCTCCTGGCGGAGGGCGGTCTGGTCGACACCCTCACCGCGAAGGACGGGCCACTTGAGCAACTCGCCGCTGTCACCGACTCGCTCAACCGGCTCGCCCCCGGGATGGAGGCCCTCACCCCGACGGTCGAGGCTCTGCGGGATGCGGTGATCGCCATGACCCGGGTGGTCGATCCGCTCAGTAACATCGCCGAGCACCTGCCGATTCCGGGACGCCGGCTATGGCCGTTCCGGGACGGCGAGCAGTGACCCGATAGGATCGTCGGTGGCTTGGGCCGTCCGCGTCGGCTTCGCCACGCCTCCTTAGCTCAGTGGTAGAGCACTCGCCTTGTAAGCGAAAGGTCGTCAGTTCAATCCTGACAGGGGGCTCCGCGCCCACAGCACCCCCCACTACAGCACCAGTTCAGCCTTCGGGACCTTCGGCATCTCGGTGGTGATCCGTTGCATGGTTCCCAGGAAACAGTGCAATTCGGGATAGACGATCGGTTTGCCGTTGTTGAGAACAGCGACCGAGATAGCCCGTTCGGGGTCCGACCAGGCCAACATATTGGTGAAGCCGAGGTGGCCGAAGGCGCACTGGGTGTCCAGGCCGTAGAGGCTGACGACCCGGGCACCGAGCATCAAGCCGTCGGAGAACCGGGTCGGGAAGCCCAGCGAGAAGTCGATCTCCAGATGGGACCTTTCCACCAGCGCATTCCGGACGGTGTCGGTCCCGATCACCCGCACCCCGTCCAACTCCCCCCCACATCGCATCACCTCGAAGAATCGCGATAACTCGACAGCGTTGGTCACGGTGTTGGCCGCGGGCACGATCGCGGTCAGGAAGCGCGGATCGTTGGTGAGCTTGACCAGCGAATCCAGATCGACTCCGAGAGCGCGGGTGAGCAGATTCGACAGTGGCGGAGCGGTGGGCGGCCCGGTGATGTAATTGCGAGCAACCTTGTCGAGGTCTTCGGGGGCCACTCCGTAGTTGGTCCAGCGAAATCCGAGCGGATCGAGGAACTCCTGGGCCGCCACCGCCCGGATGTCCTTGCCGGTGACGGCATGAACGATCTCGCCGAGGATGAAACCGCCGGAGACCGCGTGGTAGGCGAGGTACCGGCCGGCCTTCGCGAACGGCGACGCATCCACCAGCAGTTCGGTCATGAACTCCCGGTCACCGAGGCGATCCAGGTCCAGCGCGGTGCGGGGCAGGTTCGGCACACCCGCCCGGTGGGCCAGGACGTGGCCGACGGTGATGTCGTGCTTGCCGTTCTGCTCGTATCCGGGGATGTAATCGGCGACGGGGGCGTCGATATCGACCAATCCGCGCTCACTGAGCTTGTGGACCACGAACGCGGTGACGGCCTTGGACAATGAGTAGACACAGAACGGAGTGTCGACGGTGACCGGAACGCGCTCGGTCCGCCTGCCGTCGCCCGGTCCGTTGCCGCGCGAGTGGCCGATCGCCCGGTTGAGGATCACCTCGCCGTGCCGGCGGACGCACACTTGTAGCGCGGGATGGACACCGCTGCGGTACCAGTCGAGCACCGCCGACCAGATGGCCTCGACCTGCTTGGAATCGACGTCACCGTCTTCAGCAGGCGCCTCCTCGCCGATATCGGTGACGGCATCGAGGTCCTTGGGCATGCGAATCCGGCGAAGCGGATCCGGCAGGCCCAGCGGGGGTCGCGGGATGGGCGGGATCAGCGACGGCATGGCCGCATCGTATGCGCCGCGGGCCGGCTATTCCGCCAAATGCCGTTCGGCGGATTTTTGATCGAAATTTCACGGGCGACCGACGCGGCTGCTAACTTACCGACCGGATGTCGATGACAGATATCGAAAACCAAATCGGGAGGGCTCCATCGTGATCGGTTCGGCCGCTGTGCGTCACACCACTGGTCGTCCCAACCCCTCCGTCGGCCCCCTGACCCGGCTGGACGCCGAGCGGGAACAGCTCACCCGACTGCTGCGCGGTCTGGCGGCCCGCCTCGATCAGCTCGACCGCGATCTGGCAGACCTCGCCTGGCGTCAACACCGCCCCGGACGGCGGTCCGGTCCGGCCGACCTGCTACACGAGAGAACGACCCTGGAGGCTGAGCATGGTCGGCTCACGGCCCGCCTCGGTGTCCTGGCCCGCCAGCTCAACGAGCTCGACAGCAGGCTGTCGGACGACACCGGGCAGCAACACCACCCGTCACCGCGGGTGGGCATCTGCCCGGAGTGCGGCTATCCGAGCCTGGGTTCGGGGCTGTGCGCGTTCTGCCGCCCGCACCTCGTCCGCTGACGGCCGGCATCGCAAGCTGAGCCCGGCGCGGACACCACGGTCACCAGCCCAGTGAGCCGGGGCCGCCTTTGAACGGGCCGACCACCCGACTGGTGACCCAGCCGCCGTAGAACCCGCCGGGCTGCGGCAGCACGGTTTCACCGTCGACGGTGCACCGGTCCACCTGCGCGGCCATGACCGCGATCGCGTCGGCGATCGGTTCGAACCCGGGCGTCGGCCGCGGGTAGGTCCAGGCCGCCTTGGACGCCACTTTGGCCGCGGTGACGAGGTCGAAATAGCGGGCCTGCCCCTTCCACTCACACCATGAGGCACCGGGGGCGGCCCGCAGGACCCCGGCCCGGAATGCCGTGCGGGGCAGATAGTAGGTGGGCGGGTGGCTGGTCTCGAGCACCCGCCAGGCCCGGTCGGTCTCGGCGATCAGCTCACCGCCGAGTTCCACCGTGATGGGCACATCCAGGGTCTCCAGCCGCGGCGGGCGGGGGTAGTCCCACACCGACTCCTGTCCGGGGCCGGGGGTCTGCGGTTGCGGTCGCATCGGATTCCTCACACCACGCCCCGCAGCCCGTCCGCCCCGAACACCGGTTCCAGCATCGCCGACATATCCGGCCCCCGCCGCAAACCGTGACCGCCGTCGACATTGATGATCTGGCCGGTGATCCAACTCGCCGCATCGGACAGCAGGAACATCGCCGCGTCGGCGATATCGGTCACCTCACCGACCCGGGGCAGCGGTGTGCACTGCCGGTAGTCCTCGGCCACCTCAGCGGAATCCAGGATCACTTGAACCAGGTCGGTCCGGATGAGGCCGGGCCGGATCCCGTTGACCCGCACCCAGGATGGGCCGAGTTCGTCGGCGGCCAGCATCATCAGGTGGTCCAGGGCTGATTTCGTCACCCCGTAGGCGCCGAACCAGCGGTGCACATTGCTGGCGGCGATCGAGGAAATACCGACGAAAGAGCCGCCCCCGGCCCGGACCATCTGCCGCGCGGAATGTTTGAGGACGTACATCGAACCGTTGACATTGAGATCGACGGTGCGCCGCCAGGCCTCGGAGTCGATCTGGGTGACCGGCCCGATGGTCTCCGATCCGCCGGCGCAGTGCACCACACCGTGCAGCCGGCCGTTCCAGCCGGCGGCCGCCTCGACGGCGGCGGCGGTCTGCGCCTCGTCGGTGACATCGGCCGGGTGCGGACGGACCTCGCCGGTCGCCTCGGTCCCGATCTGCTCGGCCACCGCAGCCAAGCGCTCGGCGTTACGGCCGACAATCATCACGTTGGCTCCGGAACGGGCCAGGCCGGCGGCGACCCCCATCCCGATTCCGCTACCCCCGCCGGTAACCAGGTAGGTCCGGTCGGTGAACGAAAGCTGCATGCGTCTGGTCCTCTCAGCGGGCCCGGGTGGTTGACAAGAGTCTCCCCATCGATGCGGTTCCACACTAGTATCGGCTGTAACGGCCGCGTCCGGTTCTTCGAATCAACAACCAGACCCGTGACGACAGCAGACCCCTGACGACAACCGTTGGCGGGGCGGCCCACCGACAGGAAGCACCAACATGGCCTCTTTCACCACTCCGGCGAAGCGCCTGTTGCTCGCCGGCGGATTCACCCTCGCCGCATCGGCCGCCCCGATCCTGATCGCCGTGGCCACCCCCGCCGGACCGGACTCCCCGGCCTTGGCGCAGTGCCCGCCGAACGAAGTCCATGACGCCGCCACCGGTGCGTGTAAACCGGTCACCGACAAGGCTAAGCCGTTCAACCCGGTCGATCCGGGCATCAGCAATCTGCAGACCGGCGGGATCACCTCGTCCAACGCCGGTGACGTCGGCCAACTGCCCGAGGTGAACGGAATCCCGTGCCAGGGCGACAACACGGGTCTGTGCATCGGCTTGGAGCAGGAGAACGCCGCCAAGTCCAACGTCCCGCACATCACCACCGGCGTGACCGGCTAGCCGGGAGCGTCGCTCCTGTGCGGGCGGTTCACCGCGCCGCCGCACACCGTTGACCTAGAGTTGAGCCATGCCTGCAAAATCTGAACCCGCGGATATCGACGACGTGGAGCCCCTGGCCGACAGCACGGCACGCCAGGCCAGGCGGGTGGTCGCCGCCTACGCGACCGACGCCGACGAGTGCCGGGTGTTCCTGTCCATGCTCGGCATTGGACCCTCCAAGCTCGAGGCGTAGATGACCCAAGGGGATACCGGAACCGGCAACCGGTACGGCAACTCCGACTTCCTGGTTGTCGCCAACCGGCTGCCCATCGATATGGAACGCCAAACCGACGGCACCGTGGACTGGAAGCGCAGCCCAGGCGGGCTGGTAACCGCCTTGGAGCCGTTGTTGCGCCGCAACCGGGGGGCCTGGATCGGCTGGCCCGGAATCGTCGACGGCCCGGAGGATCCGATCACCGAGGAAGACCTCCAGTTGTACCCGGTGCGGCTCAGCACCGAAGACATCGCCGAGTACTACGAGGGGTTCTCCAACGGCACCCTGTGGCCGCTCTATCACGATGTCGTCGTCAAGCCGAGCTACCACCGCGAATGGTGGGACCGCTACGTCGACGTCAACCGGCGTTTCGCCGAGGCGGCCTCCCGCGCCGCGGCCCGGGGCGCGACGGTGTGGGTCCAGGACTATCAGCTGCAACTCGTGCCGAAGATGCTGCGTAACCTGCGACCGGACCTCACCATCGGGTTCTTCATGCACATCCCGTTCCCCCCGGTGGAACTGTTCATGCAGTTGCCGTGGCGCGCGGAGATCATCAACGGGCTGCTCGGGGCGGATCTCGTCGGGTTCCACCTGCCCGGCGGCGCGAAGAATTTCCTGTTTCTCTCGCGCAAGCTGGCCGGTGCCGACGCCACCCGGGCGGCGGTGGGGGTGCGGACCAGATTGGGCGAGGTACGCCTCGACGACGGACGCATCGTCAAAGTGGGCGCGTTCCCCATCTCGATCGATTCGGCCGCCCTCGACGGCACCGCCCGCAATCGCGATATCCGCGCCCGCGCCAAACAGATCCGCGCCGAGTTGGGCAGCCCGCGCAAGATCCTGCTGGGGGTGGATCGGCTGGACTACACCAAAGGTATCGATGTCCGGCTCAAAGCATTCTCCGAGTTACTCGCCGAACAGCGGGTCTGCGGCGATGACACCGTCATGGTGCAGTTGGCGACGCCCAGCCGGGAACGGGTGGAGAGCTACCGCATCCTCCGCAACGATATCGAGCAGCAGGTCGGGCATATCAACGGCGAGTACGCCGAGGTCGGCCACCCGGTGGTGCACTATCTGCACCGGCCCATCCCCCGCAACGAACTGATCGCCTTCTTCGTAGCCAGTGACGTCATGCTGGTCACGCCCTTGCGCGACGGTATGAATCTGGTCGCCAAGGAATATGTCGCCTGCCGCAGCGATCTGGGCGGCGCGCTGGTGCTCAGCGAGTTCACCGGCGCGGCAGCAGAATTGCGACAGGCCTATCTGACCAACCCGCATGACCTGGAAGGTGTCAAGGACGCCATCGAGGCGGCGCTCAATCAGGACCCGGAGGAGGGCCGGCGACGGATGCGGGCGATGCGGCGCCAGGTGTTGACCCACGATGTCGACGGCTGGGCCCGGGCGTTCCTCAGCGCTCTGGCCGATACCAGATCCGAACCCTGAGGGGCCGTCGGCACAACGGCTCGGCCCTACCTAGACGCTCATCAGGCTAGTCACCCATCAGGCCGATGACACCGAATGTGCGCTCGGGGTCACGGCCGGTGAAGTAGTCCCGCATCGCCGTTCCCAGCGCCGCCGGATCCCAGGCCGGACCTTCGGCGTGGAAGCGGTGCTCGGCGGTGGGCGCCGCGACCAGGGTGACGGTCGGGCCGTAGACGACGAACACCTGACCGTTGACGCCGTCCGCGGCCGGGGAGGCCAGGAAACGCACCAGGCTGACCACGTGCTCAGGGGAAAGCGGATCAACCTCACCGGAACCCAGTTCGGGAGCGGCACCGAAGACGTCCGCCGTCATCGCGGTGCGGGCCCGCGGACAGATGGCGTTGGCGCGGACGCCGTAGCGGCCGAGGGCCTTCGCGGCGGTCATGGTGAGCGCGGTGATCCCGGCTTTGGCGGCGCCGTAGTTGGCCTGCCCGGCCGGACCGGACAGTCCGGCCTCCGATGAGGTGTTGATGATCCGGCCGTAGACGGTTCCGCCGCTGTCCTTGGCCTTGGCCCGCCAGTAGGTGGCCGCATGTCGGGTCAGCAGAAAATGACCGCGCAAGTGCACGGCGATCACCGCATCCCAGTCCTCATCGGTCATGTTGAACAGCATCCGGTCGCGGGTGATACCGGCGTTGTTGACCACGATGTCCAGACCCCCGAGGCCTTCAGCGCAGGCCATCAGTTCATCGGCGGTGGAGCGCTGGCTGATATCGCCGGCCACCGCGACGGCGGCGGTGCCGGCGGCCGCGATTTCGCCGAGGACATCGGAGCCGTCCAGCGCCGCCGCCATATCGTTGACCACGACGGTCGCCCCGGAGCGGGCCAGGCCGATGGCCTCCGATCGCCCCAGGCCCGCGGCCGCCCCGGTGACCACCGCGACGCGGCCGGAGAGGTCGGTCGGGCCGCCCGCGTAGCCGGTGTCGCCGGCACCCAATTCGCTAATGCCTCTAGTCCCGCCGGCTCAGGGCGGCGCGGGGGCACTCGGCGATCGCCTGCTCGGCGAGTGACTCCTGGTCGACGGGAATCGGGTCGGCGGTGACCACGGCGTACTCCTGATCATCGAGTTCGAACATCTCCGGCGCGATTCCCACGCAGATGGCATTACCTTCGCAGCGATCCGGGTCGACGACGATTCGCATGACAACCTCCTAGGCCGGCCGTTCCGAAATTCCCTCGAAATTCCCGCAGCACCACGATACGACCTATGTCGCCGGTCGCAGTCGAGAACGCTGCTGGACCCCCAGACTAGAACGTGTTACAACCGATAAAGGCGGCGGGTCGCCGGCCATCGGAACACCGCGGCGACGATCCACCCCCGACCACTCATCGAGCCGGAGGCCGC
>JAHZJY010000137.1 GCA_022600695.1 Actinomycetes bacterium
GCGATGGTTTTCGCTTTGGCGGCCTCCAGTCGACGCTGCAGGTCATAGGCGAACATCAGATTGGCCAGTTTGGACTGACCGTAGGAGGCCACCCGGTCGTAGCGGCGACGTTCCCACTGCAGATCCTCGAAGTCGATCTTCGCCCGGATGTTGTGGGCGATACTGGACACCACCACCACCCGCGAGTCATCGACATCCAGTAGGTTCTCCAACAGCAGTCCGGTGAGTGCGAAGTGGCCCAGATGGTTGGTGCCGAACTGCAATTCGAAACCGTCGGAAGTGGTCTGCTTCGGCGGGTACATCACCCCGGCGTTGTTGATCAGCAGGTCGATCCGCGGGTAGGCGGCGGCCATCTCGGCACCGGCCGAGCGCACCGAGGCCAGCGAGCCCAGATCCAGCTTCCGCACCGACACATCGGCGCCCGGCGTGAGCCCGCGGATACGGGCCGCCGCGGCCTCGCCCTTGGCGGTGTCACGGACCGCCATCACCACCGCGGCGCCGCGTCCGGCCAGCACCCGCGCGGTGTCATAGCCCAGTCCGGTGTTGGAACCGGTGATGATCGCCAGGCGACCGCTTTGATCGGGAACATCGTTCTCAGTCCATCGCATGCCTAGAACATACGGTGCGCCTACTGTTTCCCCCATGGCAGTCGGTGGCGTGCTGTTCGATATCGACGGTGTCCTGGTGACCTCCTGGCGACCGATCCCCGGGGCGGCCGAGACGCTGCGGGTGCTCGCCGGGCATCGGGTCGCCTGCTCGTACCTGACCAACACGACCACTCTGACCCGCTCCCGGATCGCTTCGACGCTGTCCTCGGCCGGTATGGATGTGCGTCCCGACGAGGTGATCACCGCGGCGGCGCTGACCGCCGAGTACGTTCGGGCGCACTATCCGGGTGCGCGCTGTCTGCTGGTCAACAACGGTGAGATCACCGAAGACATGCCCGGTATCGATATCGTCGACTCGGCCGACGCCGAAGAAACCTTCGGCTCGGCCGGCAGACCCGACGTCATCCTGCTCGGTGGCGCCGGACCGCAGTACTGCCATCTCACCTTGAGCCGGGTATATGACTGGATGACCCAGGGGGTGCCGGTGATCGCCATGCACCGCAGCACCGCCTGGACCACCACCGAGGGTCTGCGGATCGACACCGGCATGTATCTGATCGGGATGGAGCAGACCTCCGGCCGCAAGGCCGTCGCAGTCGGAAAGCCGGCTCCGGCCGGTTTTCAGGTGGCCGCCGCCCGGTTGGCGGTGGAGCCGGAGGAGATGTTCATGGTCGGCGACGACCTCAACAACGACGTGCTGGCCGCCCAGGTGGTCGGGATGACCGGCGTGCTGGTGCGCACCGGAAAGTTCCGGCAGGAAACCCTCGACCGCTGGGCCTCCGACGAGTTCGCCATGCAGCCCAACCATGTGCTGGACTCCGTCGCCGGCCTGCCCGAGCTCTTAGGCCTGTAGCGATCGGACGGCCTCGATCCGGGCCCGTAGTTGCTCGCCGTTGGCCGCTGCTACCGGCGGTCCGCCGCAGACCCGGCGCAACTCCTTGTGGATCCACCCATGGGTCCTGCCGGTGCGGTGATGCGTCGCCGCCACCAGGGCGTTGAGTTCGCGCCGCAGTTCCCGGAGTTGGCCGTGGGTGGTGCGCGGGTGGTCCGGTTCCGTCCCGGCCCCCGAGCGACTCCGGACCGCCAACTGTTCCTGCTGGCGGCGGCGCAGCAGATCCCGCATCTGTGCGGAGTCGAGAAGTCCGGGGATACCCAGGTAGTCGGCTTCCTCCTCGCTGCCGGCCGGGGTGGCGGTCCCGAACGAGGCGCCGTCGAAGATCACCTGGTCCAGTTCGGCGTCGGCACCCAGCGACTGGAAGCCGGTGTCGGTTTCGGTCGGCTCGCTGCGACGCGACTCGGCCGCCGTCTCATCATGCGGGCTCTCGCGGTGCGGTTCGCCGAGGACATGGTTGCGCTGCGCTTCGAGCTCGCTGGCCAGTTGCAGCAGCGAGGGCACCGAGGGCAGGAAAATGCTGGCCGTCTCACCCCGGGTGCGGGATCGGACGAACCGCCCGACGGCCTGGGCGAAGAACAGTGGCGTCGAGGCGCTGGTGGCGTAGACGCCCACTGCCAGCCGCGGCACGTCGACCCCCTCGGAGACCATCCGCACCGCCACCAGCCACCTACCCGTCGCGGCGGCGAACTGGCCGATCCGGTCCGATGAACCGGGGTCGTCGGAGAGCACCACCGTGGGTGCCTCGCCGGTGATCGCCGCCAACAGATCGGCGTAGGCGCGCGCCGCGGTCTGATCGGAGGCGATCACCATGCCGCCGGCGTCCGGCATGCCGCCGGCCCGCAACTGGCTCAGCCTTTTGTCCGCCGCGCTGATCACCGCCGGCATCCACTCGCCGTCGGGGTCGAGCGCGGTCCGCCAGGCCCGGGCGGTTTGTTCGGCGTTGAGCGGCTCGCCGAGCCGGGCCGAGTGCTCCTCACCGGCGCTGTTGCGCCAGCGGGCCTCCCCGGAGTAGGCCATGAAGATCACCGGCCGCACCACACCGTCGGTCAGCGCTTCGGAGTAGCCGTAGGTGTGGTCGGCCTGGGAGCACAGCCGGCCCTGTCCGTCGGGGGTGTAGCCGACGAACGGGATGGCACTGTCGTCGCTGCGGAACGGGGTGCCGGTCAGGGCCAGCCGTTTGGTGGCGTCACCGAACGCCTCGCGAATACCCTCGCCCCAGCTCTTGGCGTCGCCACCGTGATGGATCTCGTCGAAGATGACCAGCGTGCGGCGGTTCTCGGTGCGCACCCGGTGGCGCATGGGGTGGCTGGCCACCTGGGCGTAGGTGACCACGACGCCCTGGTAGTCGCCGGAGGTCTGGGCCTGGGAGTTGGAGAAACGCGGGTCCAGTGCAATCCCGGAGAATCCGGCGGCGGCCGCCCACTGTGTTTTGAGGTGTTCGGTGGGCACCACCACGGTGATCCGTTCGACGGTGCCGTCGGCGAGCAATTCGGACGCTATTCGCAACGCGAAGGCGGTTTTGCCCGCGCCCGGCGTCGCCACCAGCAGGAAGTCCCTCGGCTGGGAGGAGAGATACCGCACCAGAGCCCGCCGTTGCCAGCCCCGCAACGTCCGGGTGCTGGGCGCCTCAACCACCCGCACCCTCGGGCCTCCCTTCTGCCGGGATGGACTCTAATGCAAACCGATGGTGTCCCCCGACTGCGCGCTGGCGTGTCCGCCCCGGGCGAACGGTCTTGCACTCGGCATGGGCGAGTGCTAAAAAGAGAGTTGGCACTCACGACCGGTGAGTGCTAGGTCGAGACCGGTGAGACCAAAGCCCTGACAGCGGAGGTCGTCCGTCGCGGGCACTGCGTCCGGCCGAAATCGTGTCATTCCCCAACCGGAGGATTCACACCGCAATGTCCAAGATTATTGCGTACGACGAAGAGGCGCGCCGCGGCCTCGAGCGGGGCCTCAACGCCCTCGCCGATGCGGTCAAGGTCACGCTGGGCCCCAAGGGTCGCAACGTCGTTCTGGAGAAGAAGTGGGGCGCTCCCACGATCACCAATGACGGCGTATCCATCGCCAAGGAGATCGAGCTCGAGGACCCTTACGAGAAGATCGGCGCCGAGCTGGTCAAGGAAGTCGCCAAGAAGACCGAC
>JAHZJY010000138.1 GCA_022600695.1 Actinomycetes bacterium
GTGGGCACCGTCCTGGGATGAACCCAATGGTGGGCTGTCCCGGCTGCTGCGCGACCGGTCGCCGGGCCAGCCCACCGTGCGGGATCGCTGCGATCCGAAGGTGGTGACCGACGCCGCGGCACTCGAGCGGTTCCGGGAGTGGCAGAAACACGGCGGGCCGGTCGTGGAGGAGGCGGCACCCGCCGACATCGCGCCGGTGATCGCCGACACGCCGCCGAAGAACCTGCACGCCAGGCACTTTCACCGCACCATCGACACCCGGTGGCGGCGGACCTCCTACTCGGGCCTGGTGCGCTCGGCGCAGGAGTCGGTCGGGGTCGGCAGCGAACCGGAGACGATCGAACTCGATGACGAGGTGGCCGACATCCCGCTGCTGGTAAACCCGGCCGGGCAGGAGATGGCCTCACCGATGGCCGACCTCCCCAGCGGCGCGAAGTTCGGCACCCTGGTCCACGCGGTGCTGGAGACCGCGGACCCGCAGGCAGCCGACCTCCAGGATGAACTTCAGGCCCAGGTCGACAAACACTCGCTGTGGTGGCCGGTGGACGTGCCGGCCGCGGAGTTGGCCGCCGCGCTGGTACCACTGCACGACACCCCGCTGGGGCCGCTGGCCGGCGATGTGACCTTGCGGCAGGTCCCGATGTCGGATCGGCTGTGCGAGTTGGACTTCGAGTTCCCGCTGGCCGGTGGGGATCGCCGCGGCCACGCACCGGAGATCCGGCTGGCTGATGTGGGCACCCTGCTCGACCGGCATCTGGGGACGGATGACCCACTGGCCGCCTATGTCGACCGGCTGACCGACGCGACGCTGGGCCGGCAGTCGCTGCGCGGATACCTGAGCGGGTCACTCGACGTGGTGCTTCGGGTGCCGGCCGCGTCGGGCCACCGCTACCTGGTCGCCGATTACAAGACCAACTGGCTGGGCGAACAGGACCGGCCGCTGACGGCCGGCGACTACACCACGGGCCGGATGGCCGAGGCCATGCTGCATTCGGACTACCCGCTGCAGGCGCTGCTGTACAGCGTTGTGCTGCACCGGTTCCTGCGCTGGCGCCAGCCCGGCTACGACCCCGAGCAGCACCTCGGCGGCATCCTCTACCTGTTCATTCGCGGGATGTGCGGGCCGGACACGCCGAGCACCGACGGTCAGCGCGCGGGGGTTTTCGGGTGGCGTCCGCCCGCCACCCTGGTGGGTGAGCTGTCCGATCTGCTCGACGGTGGCGAGGTGACGCGATGACGGCACCGGTGACCGACCCGGGCGACTGGCGGCGCAGTACCGCGGCCGACGGGCTGCTGCGCATCTTCAACGAGGCCGGGGTGCTGGAGGCATCCGACGTGCTGGTCGCCCAGCGGTTGACCGCGCTCACCGACGAGACCGACGATCGGGTGGCGTTGGCGGTGGCGCTGGTGGTGCGTGCGGTGCGGGGCGGGTCGGTGTGTATCGCGCTGTCCGGTATCGGCGAAAAGATCGGCAATCCCGACCTTCCGTGGCCGGCTCCCGCGGACTGGTTGCAGGCGGTGTCCGACAGCCCGCTGGTCACCGATCAGCCGGTGCTGCACCTGGAGGGCGGGCTGCTCTATCTCGACCGGTACTGGATCGAGGAGCGCCGGGTCGCCGAGGATGTGCTGGCCCTGGCCGGTGCCCGCCGCGGGGGCGCCCGGCTGGACCTGGCCCGGCTGTTCCCGGACAGCTACGCCGAGCAGCGCGGGGCCGCCGGGGTGGCGCTGTCGCGGGCGCTGACGGTGCTCACCGGCGGGCCCGGGACGGGTAAGACGACCACTGTCGCGCGGCTGCTGGCCCTGCTGGCCGAGCAGGCCGAACTGGATGGCCGGCCCCGGCTGCGGATCGCGCTGGCCGCCCCCACCGGGAAGGCCGCGGCCCGGCTGTTGGAAGCCGTGCGGGGCGAGGTCGACGTGCTCGACCCCGCCGACCGCGCCCGGCTACCGGATTTGTCGGCGACCACGCTGCACCGGCTGCTGGGCAGTCGGCCGGACACCTCGTCGCGGTTCCGGCACAACCGGGAGAACCGGCTGGCCCACGATGTGGTGGTCGTCGACGAGACCTCCATGGTGTCGCTGACCATGATGGCCCGGCTGCTCGAGGCGGTCCGGCCGGAATCCCGCCTGGTCCTGGTGGGCGATCCCGATCAGCTGGCCTCGGTGGAGGCCGGCGCGGTGCTGGCCGACCTGGTCGACGGACTCGACTCGGCCACCGACTCCCCGGTGGCCCGGCTGGTCACCCCGCACCGGTTCGGGGAGTCGATCGGTGCGCTGGCGCAGGCCATCCGCGACGGTGATGCCGACGCCGCCGTCGCCGTTCTGGCGGAGGGGGGGCCCAATATCGAGTGGGTCGACAGCGGTGACGCCGCCGGGGTGCTGCGCAAAGTCGTCGTGCCGCACGCGCTGCGGCTGCGGGAGGCCGCGGTACTCGGCGCCGCAGGCGAGGCGCTGGCCACCCTGGAGGCGCACCGGATGCTGTGCGCGCACCGCCGCGGCCCGTACGGCGTGACGCATTGGAACCGGCAGATCGAGCGCTGGCTGGCCGAGCACACCGAGACGCCGATGTGGGCGACGTGGTATCCGGGGCGGCCGGTGCTGGTGACCGCCAACGACTACGGCCTGGGGCTCTACAACGGCGACACCGGGGTGGCGGTGCAGGTCGACGGCACCCTGCGGGCGGTGATGGCCGGCGCCACCGGTCCGGTGGAGTTGGCCACCGGCCGGCTCGCCGATATCGAAACCATGCATGCGATGACCATCCACAAAAGCCAGGGCAGCCAGGCCGCGGAGGTCACCGTGCTGCTGCCGCCGGAGGATTCCCGGCTGCTGACCCGCGAACTGTTCTATACCGCCGTCACCCGGGCCCGGACCAAGGTGCGGGTGGTCGGGACGGCCGCGCAGGTGCGGGCGGCGGTGTCCCGCCGGGCGGCGCGGGCCAGCGGCCTGGGCGGTCGGCTGCGGGCTTCGAGCAGCTGAGCCGGACCGGGCACGGGGACGGGGGCCGGGATAGGCCTAGATTAAGTGGGTACCCCGGGTATGCGGTGAGTCCTCCGGGACGTACGCCGTGGTGCACGTCCGGGAAGGAGTGAGCGGTCATGACCATGCACGGTGTTCGCGGTTCCGGCTGGGTTTCGGGGCCACGTGGGCCACGTGGGCGGCGCGCCGTTTCGGTGCGCGCCTGGTTGCAGTCCGGTGCCGCCGCCGCCGGACTGGGGGTGGCACTGCTGGCGATTCCGGCGCCCGCGTCGGCCGAGACCCGATCCGGCCCGGCTGACACCGCTTCGGCGGGGTCGTCCTCCGCCGCGCCGGTCCAGCGCGCCGCCGGGCGCAGCACCCGCGCACCCGCTGCCGGGCTGCGGGTGGCCCCGGCGCAGAACCGTTCGGGGACCTCGGCCCGCCGCACCGCGCCCTCCGTCGCGGCCGAATCCCCCGCTGATGTCGAGATCCCGGTGGTTGCTCCCGCGGTAGCCGCCCTGGTGGTGGGGACTGCCCCGGGTCCGTCCGAGCCGAACCCGAACCCGCCGGTTCCGGATGCTCCGGCGGCGGATCTGATCGCCGGGGCCTGGGCGGGTCTGCGACGGGTGCAGGCCGCA
>JAHZJY010000139.1 GCA_022600695.1 Actinomycetes bacterium
ATTCCGGGCTCGGCGGTGGAGGACGTGATCGGCATGACGCTCCTGGACCCCTAAGCAAGCACTTGCTTGGTACGCTAGCACAGTGCCGGATCACTTCGACCTCGGACTTGCGGGCCGCATCGTGCTGGTTACCGGGGGCGTACGTGGTGTCGGCGCGGGGATCAGCGCCGTTTTTGCCGCCCAGGCCGCGACGGTCATCACCTGTGCCCGGCGGCCGGTCGAGGGCCTGCCCTATGAATTCCACGGCTGCGATGTGCGTGACCCCGACGCGGTCGGCTCACTCGTCGAGACCATCGTCGGACGGCACGGCCGCCTCGATGTCGTGGTCAACAACGCCGGTGGGTCGCCACATGCAGCGGCCGCCGATGCCTCGCCACGGTTTCATCAGAAAGTGATCGAATTGAACCTGCTCGGCATGTTGCACGTCTCGCAGGCTGCGAACGCCGTCATGCAGCAGCAGTCGCGGGGCGGGGCGATCGTGTCGATATCCAGCGTCAGTGGGCGCCGACCCTCCCCGGGTACGGCCGCCTACGGTGCCGCCAAGGCGGGGGTGGACAGCCTCACCGCGACCCTCGCGGTGGAATGGGCGCCCAAAGTCCGGGTGAATGCGGTGGTGGCCGGCATGGTCGCCACCGAACAGGTTGAGCTGTTTTACGGCGATGCCGCCTCACAGGATGCGGTGGCATCGACCATTCCGCTCGGCCGAATGGCGCAACCACGCGAAATCGGTTGGGCTGCGGCATTTCTGGCATCGGACGCGGCGTCCTACGTCAGTGGGGCCACGCTGGCGGTCCATGGTGGCGGTGAGCCGCCGCCCTTCCTGTCCGCTTCGAACGCCAACAACTGAGCGCCAACAACTGAGGAGGTATCGCAATGGGTTTGCTCGACGGTCGGATCGTTATTGTCACCGGCGCCGGCGGCGGTATCGGCCGTGCGCATGCGCTCGCCGTGGCCGCTGAAGGGGCGCGGGTGGTCGTCAATGACATCGGTGTCGGGCTCGACGGCTCACCGGCCGGCGGGGGCAGCGCCGCACAGGCGGTTGTCGACGAGATCACCGCCTCCGGTGGGCAGGCCGTCACCAGCGGCGCCGACGTCGCGGACTGGACCGAAGCGGCCGGGCTCATCCAGACGGCGGTGGATACGTTCGGTGGCCTGGACGTGCTGGTGAACAATGCCGGAATCGTGCGGGACCGGATGATCGCGACCACCAGCGAGGAGGAATTCGATGCTGTCGTCGCCGTACACCTCAAGGGCCACTTCGCCACTGCCCGGCATGCGGCCGCCTACTGGCGCGCGGTGTCGAAGTCGGGTAAGCCGGTCGATGCCCGGATCATCAACACTACGTCCGGTGCGGGACTCCAGGGCAGCGTCGGACAGGGCAATTACAGTGCCGCCAAGGCCGGGATCGCGGCGTTGACCTTGGTGGCTGCCGCGGAGATGGGTCGCTACGGGGTAACCGTCAATGCGATAGCCCCGGCGGCGCGCACCCGGATGACCGAGACGGTGTTCGCTGAGATGATGGCCAGGCCCGGGTCCGGTTTCGATGCCATGGCTGCGGAGAACATCTCTCCACTGGTGGTGTGGCTGGGCAGTGTCGAGTCCGCTGACGTCACGGGTCGGGTGTTCGAGGTGGAAGGTGGGATCATCCGGGCGGCGGAGGGCTGGCGCCATGGGCCGGAGGTCGATAAGGGGGACCGCTGGGAACCGGGTGAATTGGGGCCGGTGGTGCGGGGGTTGCTGGCCGATGCCCGTCCGCCGGTGCCGGTGTTCGGGGCGTGACGCCGGCCGCCGTTACGGGTCGCAGATGACGATCGGGATCACCCGGTCGGTCCAGGACTGGTAGTCGTCGAAGCTGGTGTACATCTCGGTCAGCTGCGGCCAATACTGCGCGCGTTCGGCTTCGGTGGCGTCCCGCGCGGTCAGGTTCAGCACCTCGTCCCTGATCTGGACCGAAACTGCCGGGTTCGCCTTGAGATTGAGGTACCACATCGGGTTGGCGGCGGCCCCGCCCTTGGAGGCGACCAGCACGATGCGGTTACCCTCCCGCAGGTAGAGCAGGGGGCTCACCCGCGGTTCACCCGTCTTGCGTCCGGTGGTGGTCAGCAACGCCACCGGGGCGCCCTGCAGGAACGTGCCGCCGAGTTTGCCGCCGCTCTTGCGGTACAAAAAGGTCTGGGCCCTTGACATCCACTTGATGATGGTTTCCGCCCGGGGCGAGTTCAGGCCCTTGGGCGCTGGTTTCGGTGACCGTTGAGAATCAGACACGGTGGAGCTCCTGACGAGACTGCTGTTCTTGACGAGGGTTGAGGTGAATCTAACCCGGATATGGTGAATGAGACCGTCGGCTGCTGGGATGATGAACGTCTCGTCCACCCGGGCGGCGGCCCGCCGCCCGGCGATCGAGAAGACTGTCAGGACGGTGTACCGCGCCCGCACCGTGTCGCCGGCGACGGTGTATTCCGGTGACGTGACCGCGCGGATGATCCGGTACTGAAATCCCCGGGAAATGCTGCGGCGCAGATGTTTTCCGGAGAAACCGGTCCTGATGCCCTGTTCGATACGGGTACATCCCGGCGCGAAAGGGACCGAGTCGCCATCGTGGCTGACCAGTGCGTCGATATAGGCCCGGGCCGCGGTGATGCGGTCGGTTTCGGAAACGGTCAGGGTCAGATCCGCTCGATGATGGTGCCGGTGGACAACGCCCCACCGGCGCACATGGTGATCAGCGCGGTGCTCTGACCGGTGCGCTCGAGTTCGTGCAATGCGGTGGTGATCAGCCGACTGCCGGTGCTGCCGACCGGATGGCCCAGTGCGATGGCGCCGCCGTTGACGTTGACCCTGTCCATATCGGCGTTGTGCACCTGTGCCCAGCTGAGCACCACGGAAGCGAAGGCCTCGTTGATCTCGACCAGGTCGATATCGCCCAGCTTCATCCCGGCCTTGTCCAGTACCCGCGCGGTGGATTGGACCGGGCCGTCCAGATGGTAGTACGGCTCGGCTCCGACGAGGGCCTGGGCGAGGATGCGGGCGCGCGGCCGCAGGCCCAGCGCCCTGGCCCTGTCCTCGTCCATCCACAGCACCGCGGCAGCGCCGTCGGAGATCTGCGAGGAGGTCCCCGCGGTGTGCATACCACCGTCGAGGACCGGCTTGAGGGCGGCCAGGCCCTCGGCGCTGGTATCCCGCAGGCCCTGATCGCGGCCGACCGTATGGCGCTCGGCGGTGGGTCGCTTGTTCTCAATCACCGGAGCCTCGAGCGCGGAGATCTCCCGGTCGAAGCGGTTCTCGTCCCAGGCGCGCTTGGCTTTCTGCTGGGAGATCAGGCCGAGGTGGTCGAGGTCGGCGCGGGTGAGGCCGCGCCGTTTGGCGATACGTTCGGCGGCGGTGAACTGATCGGGCATGTCCAGATCCCAGGACTGCGCCCGGATCGCCGAGCGGTCCGGGCCGGCGTTGGCGCCGAGGCCGACCCGGCTCATCGCCTCGATACCGCAGGCGATACCGACGTCGATCGCGCCGGTGGCGATCAATCCGGCGATGAGGTGGTTGGCCTGCTGGGCGCTGCCGCACTGGCAGTCGATGGTGGTGGCGCCGACCTGCTCGGGAAGCCCGGCGGTCAGCCAGGCCACCCGGGTGACGTTGTTGGACTGCTCGCCGTACTGGGTGACGCAGCCGCCGATGACCTGCTCCACCTGCCCGGGGTCGATTCCGGCCTTGTCCACCACCGCCCTCTGGACCGCCCCCAGTAGTTCGGTGGCGTGCAGCCCGGACAGCCAGCCGTTGCGCTTTCCGATCGGGCTGCGGGTGGCTTCGACGATGACGGGATTACCCATGCGGTGAAGGCTAGAACACGTTTCAGTACGATGACAAGCGAGGATGGCTCGATGCCTTTTGTCTGCGGTAGGGCCGTGTTTTACTGGCACTAGATCACGTCATATTGAGGAGCGTACCGCGATGGCTACCCCCGGGCCGGCCCCCCAGCTGCCGCATGGCTTCGATTTTCTCGACCCGGATCGCAACGTGGAGCGGCTACCGATCGAGGAACTGACCGAGTTGCGCAGGGTCGCGCCCATCTGGTGGTGTGAGCAGCAGATCGGCAAGGGAGGCTTCAACGACGGCGGCTACTGGGTGGTCACCAAGCACAGGGACGTCAAAGAGGTATCCCGACGCAACGACGTCTTTCAGAGCGGACCGAATACCGCGCTCCCACAGTTCCCCGATGAGATAGCCCGGGAAGATATCGACATGCAGAGCGTCATCCTGCTCAACATGGATGGCGAGCACCACGACCGGCTGCGCCGGATCATCTCCCGGGGTTTCACGCCGCGGGCCGTCGAACGGCTCCGCGACGAGCTCACCCAACGTGCCGACACGATCGTCAAGACGGCGGCGGCGCAGGGATACGGCGACTTCGTCGAACAGGTTGCCTGTGAGCTTCCACTCCAGGTGATCGCCGGGTTGCTCGGTGTGCCACAAGACGAGCGGGCGAAACTGTTCCGCTGGACCAACGAGATGACCGGCAATGAGGATCCCGAGTTCGCCCATGTCGACGCCAGGGCCTCGTCGATGGATCTACTCGGATACGCGATGACGATGGCCGCGGTCAAGGCCAATGAGCCCGGTGAGGATATCGTCACGGCCCTGATCAATGCCGATGTGGCAGGCGAGAAACTGACCGACGACGAGTTCGCGTTCTTCGTGCTGATGCTCGCCGTCGCCGGTAGCGAGACCACCCGCAATTCGATCACCCACGGAATGATCGCCTTCGTCGACAACCCCGACCAGTGGGAGTTGTACCGGCGTGAGCGGCCCGCCACGGCGGCCGACGAGATCGTTCGGTGGGCCACACCGGTAACCGCCTTCCAGCGCACGGCCGTCCAGGACACCGAACTCGGCGGGGTACCGATAAAACAGGGCCAGCGGGTGGTCATGTATTACCGGTCGGCCAACTTCGATGAAGAGGTGTTCGACGACCCGAACACCTTCAACATCCTTCGAGACCCCAACCCGCACGTCGGATTCGGGGGCACCGGGGTGCACTACTGTCTGGGCGCGAACCTCGCGCGGATGACCATCGACCTGATCTTCAACGCGATCGCCGATCAGATGCCGGATCTGTCGCCGATCGGGAAACCGGAACGGCTGCGTTCGGGGTGGCTCAACGGCATCAAACACTGGCAGGTGGACTACACCGGGTCATCCACCACTTCTCACTAGCAGACCACACCAGGAGGAGGTATCCGGTGGACTTCACTCCGGGCCCCGAACAGCAGGCTGTCGCCGACGTCGTCAACTCCGTCTTGGAGCGTGAGAACACCTGGGATGCTCTGGTTTCCGGTGGGGTGACCGCACTCGGAGTGCCGGACCGGATGGGCGGCGACGGGGTGGGGCTGCCCGAGATCGCGACTGCCCTGACCGAAATCGGCCGACACGGAACGGTCTCTCCGGCTCTGGCCACCCTCGGGTTCGGTGTGGCGCCGCTGCTGGTTCTGGCCGGTGATGGCCAACAGGATCGCTTCCTCGACGGCGTAGCCAATGGCGCTGTTCTCACCGCGGCCTTGAACGAGCCGGGCGAGGTACTGCCGGACCGGCCGGCGACGAAGCTTGTGGACGGCCGGCTCACCGGAACCAAGATCGCAGTCCCTTTTGCCGCGCAGGCGAACTGGATACTGGTCAGTGCTGACAGCGGGGTAGCGGTGGTGTCACCGAAGGCCGACGGAGTGCGGCTGGTCGAGACGCCCACATCAGCGGGCGGGGAGGAGTTCGCCCTCGAATTCTCCGGCGTCGCAGTCGATTCCGCGGCTGTGCTGGTCGGTGCTGATGCGCATCGGGTGAACCGTTTGGCGATCGCCGCAACCGGAGCCTACGCGGCGGGGCTTCTGGCCGGTGCGGTCCGGCTCACCGCCGACTACGTCTCCAGCCGCCATCAGTTCGGCCGGCCACTGGCGACCTTCCAGGCCGTCGCGCAGCAGTTGGCCGAGGTCTACATCGCCTCGCGCACCCTGGGGCTGGCCTCGACCTCGGCCGTATGGCGGCTGGCGGAGGGACGCGACGCCGACGATGACCTTGACGTCCTGGCCTACTGGCTGACGTCGCAGGCCCCGCCGGCCATGCAAACCTGCCACCATCTGCACGGAGGCATGGGGATGGACGTCACCTATCCCATGCATCGCTACTACTCGTTGATCAAGGACCTCACCCGCCTGCTGGGCGGGCCCGCGCATCGTCTCGATCTGGTTGGAGCGCAATGTATATAGAACTCACTCCTGAGCAGCGGCATCTGCAAGCCGAGATGCGGCAGTACTTCGCCAGCCTCATCTCGGCTGACGAGGCCGCTCAGATGGAGACCGATCGACACGGCAAGGCCTATCGCGCAGTGATCAAGCGGATGGGCTCCGATGGAAAACTCGGGGTGGGCTGGCCCAAGGAGTACGGCGGACTCGGCTACGGCCCGATCGAGCAACAGATCTTCGTCAACGAAGCCGCGCGGGCGGACGTACCGCTGCCGGCCGTGACGTTGCAGACTGTCGGGCCAACGCTGATGGTCTACGGTACCGAAGCGCAGAAGGCGAAGTTCCTGCCGGCGATTCTGGCGGGCGAGGTCCATTTCGCGATCGGTTACTCGGAGCCGGAGGCGGGCACCGACCTGGCGGCGCTACGCACTTCCGCAGTGCGGCACGGTGATGAATACGTCATCAACGGCCAAAAGATGTGGACCACCGGCGGTCACGATGCCGACTATGTCTGGCTGGCCTGCCGGACCGACCCGGACGTGGCCAAACACAAGGGTATTTCGATCCTGATCGTCGACACCACCGATCCAGGTTACTCGTGGACGCCGGTCATCCTCTCCGACGGTGCACACCACACCAACGCCACCTATTACAACGACGTCCGGGTTTCGGCCGACATGCTGGTCGGTGAGGAGAACGCCGGCTGGCGTCTGATCACCACACAGCTCAATCACGAGCGGGTCATGCTCGGTCCGGCCGGCAAGATCGCCGGACTGTATGACCGCGTCCATGCCTGGGCTGGAAAGCCGGGCGGTGATGGGGTCACTCCGATCGACCGCGATGACGTCCGGCGGACACTGGGTGAGATCAAGGCGACCTGGCGGATCAACGAGCTGCTCAACTGGCAGGTCGCGGCGGCCGGAGAGACGGTGGACATCGCCGACGCCGCCGCCACCAAGGTGTTCTCCACCGAACGGATTCAGCGGATCGGCCGGCTCGCCGAGGAGATCGTCGGCAAGTACGGAAACCCGGCCGAGGACGAAACCGCGGAATTGTTGAACTGGCTGGATGCGCAGACCAAGCGCAACCTGGTCATCACCTTCGGCGGTGGAATCAACGAGGTGATGCGCGAGCAGGTGGCCGCGGCCGGGCTGGGCGTGCCGAGGGTGCCCCGATGAGCGCGGTCGAGGACATCAAACGGGCCGCCGAGCGGATCAAAGCCGAGGGCAAGAGCAGGCCCCGCAGCGGTCGTCATCCGGTGAACCAACCGATGATCGACCATTGGCTGGATGCGGTCGGTGACAGGAACCCGATCTACGTCGACGATGCGGCCGCCCGGGCAGCCGGCCATGCCGGTGTCGTCGCGCCGCCGGCCATGATTCAGGTGTGGACCATGGCGGGCCTCGGCGGAGTGCGCGCCGACGACGATCCGCTGGGCAGGATGCTCGGACTTTTCGACCAGGCCGGGTACGTCGGTGTGGTCGCCACCAACTGCGAGCAGACCTACCATCGGTATCTGCGGCCCGGGGAACAGGTCAGCGTGACCGCTGAGTTGACTGACGTCGTCGGGCCCAAGCAGACCGCACTGGGCGAGGGTTTCTTCATCACCCAAAAGATCACTTGGTCGGTGGGCGATGAAGACGTCGCCGACATGCTGTGGCGCATCATGAAATTCCGGCCGAAGGACCAGGAGATCCCGGCCGCGGTTCCCGAGGACCTCGATCCAGAGTTGATGATCCGGCCGGCGGCATCGAAGGACACCCAGTTCTTCTGGGACGGGATCAACGCCCATGAACTGCGCATCCAGAGGCGCCCGGGCGGCGACTTGCAGCACCCACCGGTCCCGGCAATCTGGCAGGAGAGGGAATCGCCGGTCGACTATGTGGTTGCCAGCGGACGAGGAACGGTGTTCAGTTTCGTGGTCCACCACGCCCCGAAGGTGCCTGGCCGCACTCTGCCCTTCGTGATCGCGTTGGTCGAACTGGACGAGGGGGTGCGGATGCTGGGTGAGCTGCGCAACGTCGATCCGGCGATGGTGCAGATCGGAATGCCCGTCCGCGCAACCTATATCGACTTCCCGGCCGGGGACGGTGGGCCGGCGTGGACGCTCTACGCGTGGCAGCCGGCTTCGTGAGCGCGCCCACTGCCGAGGTCGGCACCGTTTTGCCGGAGTTGTCGCTGTACGGCGACCCGACATTCATCGTCTCGACGGCCATCGCCACCCGCGACTACCAGGACGTCCATCACGACCGGGACAAGGCACAGGCAAAAGGGTCCAAAGACATCTTCGTCAACATCCTTACCGACACCGGGCTGGTGCAGCGCTATGTCACCGACTGGGCCGGGCCGAACGCGGTCCTCAAGTCGATCGGGTTGCGGCTCGGCGTGCCGTGGTACGCCTATGACACCGTCACCCTCAGAGGTGAGGTGACTGCCGTCGCGGATGGCGTGGTGACGGTGAAAGTTGTTGGCAGCAACAGCCTCGGTGACCACCTGATCGCCACCGCGACGCTGACGATGGGAGCGCTGTGATGACCGGCGGTCTGTCCGGCAAGGCGGCGATCGTCGGGATCGGGGCAACCGATTTCTCCAAGAACTCCGGGCGCAGTGAACTTCGGTTGGCCGCCGAGGCGGTGCAGGCCGCCCTTGCGGATGCCGGGCTGACACCCGCCGATGTCGACGGCATGGTGACCTTCACCATGGATTCGAATACCGAGGTCGCCGTCGCACGCGCCACCGGGATCGGTGAGCTGAAGTTCTTCTCCAAGATTCACCATGGGGGAGGGGCGGCGTGTGCCACCGTCCAGCAGGCGGCCATCGCGGTGGCGACCGGAGTCGCCGATTGCGTTGTGGCATATCGGGCTTTCAACGAGCGCTCGGGTATGCGTTTCGGCCAGGTGCAGATGCGGCTCATCCAGGGTGCCGACTCCACCAGCGTCGACAACTCATACTCCTACCCCCACGGGTTGACCACGCCGGCCGCGCAGGTGGCAATGATCGCCCGGCGCTATATGCACCTGTCCGGAGCGACCAGTCGCGACTTCGGGGCCATCTCGGTGGCCGACCGACGGCATGCCGCAAATAACCCGAACGCCTACTTCTACGGCAAGCCGATCACCATCGAGGACCACCAGGCCTCACGCTGGATCGCCGAACCGCTGCGCCTGCTGGACTGTTGTCAGGAGACCGACGGCGGGGTGGCGATCGTGGTGGTCTCCGCGGAGCGTGCCCGCGACCTCACACACCGGCCGGCGATCATCGAGGCCGCGGCCCAGGGATCGAGCCCGGACCAGTATTCGATGGTGAGTTACTACCGGCCCGAACTCGACGGCCTACCGGAGATGGGGCTGGTGGGCAGGCAGCTGTGGGCTCAGTCCGGGTTGGCGCCCACTGACATCCAGACCGCGGTGCTCTACGATCACTTCACCCCGTTCACCCTGATTCAGTTGGAAGAGTTGGGATTCTGTGGCAAGGGTGAGGCCAAGGACTTCATTGCCGACGGTGCGATCGAGATCGGTGGCAGACTGCCGATCAACACCCACGGCGGCCAGTTGGGTGAGGCCTACATTCACGGGATGAACGGGATCGCCGAGGGTGTGCGGCAGCTTCGCGGCACATCGGTGAACCAGGTCGACGGTGTCGAACACGTACTCGTCACCGCCGGTACCGGGGTGCCGACCTCGGGTCTGATCCTCGGCTGACGGCGGGGCCGCCCCGGCATCCGAACAAGCCTCAGGTGCCGATGGTGGCGTTCGGATCCAAGACCGCGACCGCCGCCTGGGCCCACGCCAGGACGCCGACCAGCCCGGCCGTGGTGATGAGACCGACATTGGCCGCGAGCGGGAGGCCGATCGCGTTGACCAGGCCGCCGATCAGGTCGCCGTTCAGCACCTGCGAAATCCCGTCGAGGAAAAGGGTGATGTTGTAGGCCGGCAGGACGGTGACGATGGCGTTGATGATGTCCGCCGTGGGCAGCAGAGCCGCGTAGACGGCGGCGGCCGCGGCGGAGATCCGTTCGGCGACCGCGGTGACGACATCCTGCACGGCGGCGATGAGACTGTCCGGCGTGGGCAACGCGAACGACAGCGGCGGCAGCGAGATCGACGCGATCTCCCGGGCGATCGAACCGTCGGGGCCGAAGTCGGCGATGAAATCACTGATCCCCTGCCCGACCCCTGCCACGAGCTTCTCCAGGACCTCCAACGGGCTGACCTCAGGGAACAGCCCGAACGGCACCAGCACGTTGGCATCGGGCTGAGTGCCGGTGGCGAACCCGTGCGCCGGGTCGCCGTAGCCGAGGTCAACGATCACTTTCAGGACCGGCTGGATCAGATCGGCGATCGGATTGCCGATCAGCGGGATCAACCGCAGTGGTTCCAGCAGCGGCAGGTTCTCGGTGGGCATGAAGTAGTACTGCTGTGTCGGTGAGGTGGTGGGCAGCGCGATCGCGTCCTCGACCTCCTGTTTGGTGAGGCAGAAACTGCCCCTGCAGTCCGGTGCGGGCACATATTCGGTGTGCACGAACACGATCCCCAGTCCAGCGTTGAGAACGGACAGGAAGTTCAGCGGGTAACGCGGGAAGTCCGCGAAGCCGTCATATTCCCGCGCGTAACTCACTGTGGGATAGGCGTCGTCGGGGATCGCGCCGTAGAACGGGATGCCCAGGCTCGGCAGGTTTAGGTCGGGGAACCGCGACAGGAACCCGCCGTTGGGATTCATCTCGTTGGCGACGAGAACGAATTCGATCGAGTCCTGCAGGCCGGCGGGGATCGTCGGCGGGCCGTCCGGGGTGGCCGGGGGATGAGGGACGAATCCGGCCTGCAGCAGAGACGAGATGATCGAACTCTGGGAGTAACCGAACACCGATGTCGTCGTTCCATCCGGCAGCAGCGCCAACGTATCCGACAGGATCGTCATGCCTTGGGCGACCGAAGTGTCCAGCGGCAGGCTTTTCACCCCGGTGATCGGGTAGAGGCCCTCCGGGGTGAACACCACCTGGGGCGCTTCGGCCCCATCCGGGCTGTTCGGAATGATGTAGAAGTCCATCACGGTGTCGACGTAATTCGACGACGGGATCGGGACCCCGCTGGGGCCGAGGATGACGGGTTGAGTGGCAGCCGCCGGTTGGACCGC
>JAHZJY010000140.1 GCA_022600695.1 Actinomycetes bacterium
CACCGAACCGATCAACACCTCCGCGCCGCGGCTGCTGTGCCCGGTGTAGCGGCGGGTCCCGGTGCGCTCAACCCACAGGTCTGTTGCCGGGTGTTCCACCCGGGGCTCTGTTGCCGGGTTTTCCTCCCGGGGTTCGATCATGGCCGCAGACTACCGGCGCGGCCGGGGCTGGCAGACCGGGCAGTAGAACGAGGAGCGGTTCATGAACTTCTCCCGCCGGATCACCGTGCCGCAGCGCCGGCAGTTGCGATCCTGCTGACCGTAGACGTTCAGCGACCGGTCGAAGTATCCGGACTGGCCGTTGACATTCACGTACAGCGAGTCGAATGACGTACCGCCCTGGCTTAGTGCCTCACGCATCACCTCGGCCGCGCTGTCGAGCACTTCGCCGAGCCGGCGCCGGGTCAGTTTCGCGGCGATGCGCGCACCGTTGACCTGCGCCCGCCACAGCGCCTCATCAGCGTAGATGTTGCCGATCCCGGACACTACGGTCTGGTCGAGCAGCTGCCGTTTGATTTCGGAGTACTTGCGGCGCAACACATTTACTACTGCGCCCCGGTCGAAAAGCGGGTCCAGCGGGTCCCGCGCGATATGCGCGACGGGCGCGGGAACTCCGCTGCCGTCGACACTCACCAGCTCCGCCAGCTGCCAGCCGCCGAAGGTTCGTTGGTCGACGAAGTTCAACGCCACACCGTTATCGAGCACTGCCGCGATGCGCAGGTGATTAGGAGTGGTGACCGGGCCCAACAACATCTGCCCGCTCATTCCCAGGTGCACGACCAGAGCGTTGCCGTCGTCGAGGGCGAGCCACAAGTACTTTCCCCGGCGACCCGTCCCGGTGACACCCGCCCCGAGCAGCCGCGCGGTCAGATCCGCGGCACCCGGCTCATGACGGCGCACGGCCCGCGGGTGGTTCACCCGAATCGAGGTGATGGTCCGGCCGACGACATGCTCCTGCAGTCCCCTCCGCACGACCTCGACTTCGGGAAGTTCAGGCATCCAGCTCGGCGGTCGCCCCGCCCGGGGCCCGAGCGGAATCCAGCGCCGTCCAGGCCTGCGCCGCGGCGTCGGTCTCGGCGGCCTTCTTGGTCCGCCCGGTCCCCGAGCCGTGGATCTGGCCACCGACATAAACCACCGCGGAGAACCGCCGGTCGTGATCGGGGCCCTCGGAGCTGACCTCGTAACGTGGAACCCCCAGCCCGCGGTCGGTGGTGAGCTCCTGCAGGCTGGTCTTCCAGTCCAGACCGGCACCGAGGGTGGCGGCGGTGTCCAGCAATCCGCTGAACAACCGCAGCACCACCGCCCGGGCAGTCTGCACGCCGTGCTCGAGGTAGATGGCACCGATCAGTGATTCCATCCCATCGGCCAGGATGCTGGCCTTGTCGGCCCCGCCGGTGGTGATTTCGCCCCGGCCCAGCAGCAGATGCCCACCGAGTCCCACCTCGGTGAGGTCACGGGCGACCCTCGCCAGCGCCTGGGTGTTGACGATGCTGGACCGCAGTTTCGCCAGGTCGCCCTCCGGGCGGTCCGGGTGGCGGTGGAACAACTCGTCGGTGATGATCAGTCCGAGAACAGCGTCGCCGAGGAACTCGAGGCGCTCGTTGGTCGGAAGGCCGCCGTTCTCGAAGGCATAGCTGCGGTGGGTCAGCGCGAGCACCAGCAGATCCTCCGGGAGCCTGACGCCGAGCGCGTCGGTCAGAGCGCGCGCGGTCATGCGGGTTGCCCGTCGGATTCGTCGCGGTCGGTGAGCACCAGACCGGCCAGCTTCGCCCAGCGCGGGTCGATCTGATCATGATGATGCCCCGGACCGGCGGCGGACAGCGCGATCCCGCACTGCGGGCACAACCCCGGGCAGTCCGGGGAACAGAGCGGGACGAACGGCAGCGCCAGACCAACCGCGTCGACGATGGGCTGCTCGAGATCGACGGTGTGGTCGACGACATGCCCCACTTCGTCGTCCTCGGTGGTGGACTCGGTCATGCTGTCGGGGTAAGCGAACAGTTCGGTGAGCCCGATCTCGACAGCTCCGGTGATCGGTTCCAGGCACCGCGAGCACTCCCCCCGGGTGGGGGCGGCCACGGTGCCGGAGACCAACACGCCTTCGGACACCGACTCCACCCGCAAATCCAGGTCGATCTGCGCGCCCGGGTCTATCGCGATGAGGTCCAGACCGATTCGCGCCGGACTGGCCACCGCCTGCCGAATGTTGTGCATGGTCCCCGGACGCCGCCCCAGCCGCGACACGTCCAAAACCAGCGGCGACTGCGAACCGGGCCGGTGTGCCGCTTTCCGAGGCGTCGCCATACCGGCGATCCTAGCTGCGCGGCCGGATACCCCTAGTGCTGGACGTAATCGTGGGTACCGGCTGCGGTACGCAGCTGGTGGCGGCCCCGGCTCACCGAACGCAGGGTGCCGTTGAGGTACTCCTCGAACTGGGCCAACTTGTTGTCGACGTAGATATCGCACTCTCCGCGCAACCGGTCGGCCTCGGCGTGGGCGGTGTCAACCAGCCGGGTGGACTCGGCGGTGGCGGCCTGGACAACCTCGGTGGCCGACACCAGCCGCTGCTGCTCCTTGATGCCTTCCTGCACGGCGTTCTCGTAGGAGATGTTGCCGCTCTCGACCAGTCGGTCGGCCTCTGCCTTGGCCCGACTGGTCGCCGCCTCGTAATCGCGTTTGGCCGTGGCCGCCAACCGGGCGGCCTCCTCCCGGGCCTCGGTCAGAGTGCGCTCACTGTGCTGACGCGCCTCAGCGACCATCCGGTCGGCCTGGGACTTAGCATCGGCCAGCAGCCGGTCGGCCTCCCCTCGGGAGTGACTGAGCACGGAGTCGGCTTCGGCGTTGGCACCCGACACCGCGGTCTCGGCATGTTCCTTTGCCTCGAGAAGCATGGAATCCCGGGCGTCGAGAACGTCCTGGGCGTCGTCCAACTCGCCGGGGATCGCATCCTTGATGTCGTCTATCAGTTCCAGGACATCCCCGCGGGGAACCACGCAGCCGGCCGTCATCGGCACACCGCGGGCCTCTTCGACGATCGCACCCAACTCGTCGAGCGCTTCAAAAACTCGGTACACGGCGCCACCCTCCAACTCTCCCGTTAGTAGTGACCAGTGTGCCTGTTGTTACGCCTGTGACAGCGCTGGCGACACGGTGTGTCGCCAATCAGCGCCCGGCGAGTTTGGCCTGCAGGCGTCGGTTCACCGATTCGGGCAGCAGTCCGGAGACGTCGCCGCCGAGCCCGGCCACCTCTTTGGCCAACGAGGAGGAGACGAACGAATATCGTGGCGTGGTGGCCACGAAGAAGGTGTCCACCCCCGCGATATGTTTGTTCATCTGCGCCATCTGGACCTCGTATTCGAAATCCGTACCGGTGCGCAGGCCCTTGACGATCGCGGTGAGTCCGCGGGCCTTGACGAAGTCGACCACCAGGCCCGTGCCCGTCTCCGCGCGCAGGTTCGGCAGATGCGAGCACGCCTCGGAGATCATCGTGATCCGCTCGTCGGCACTGAACATCCCCGCCTTTTTCGGGTTGGTCAACACGGCGACGATCACCTCATCGAACTGCGCGGCGGCACGTTCGAACACATCGATGTGACCGAGGGTGACCGGGTCGAAGGATCCGGGGCAGACGGCACCGCTCATGACCGCAGACGCTAGCAGCAGCCCGGCGACGTGCCGGTCCCCGATTCGGCCGCTTCCAGCCGGGTGTCCCCGTAGCGTCGGACCGGCCACACCGGCCAGCTCGCCGGCCACACCAACTCCGGTGCCGAAGCCGGCCGTTCGACCACTACCAGGCCACCGGGTCGCAGCCATCCGTTGAGCGATAGCGCCGACAGGACGTTCTGCACATCGCCGACCGGCAGATCGTAGGGCGGGTCGGCGAGGACGAGGTCCACCGGATCCGTCACTCGGGCAGCCAGTACGGCGGCCACCGGACCGCGGCGCACCGTTGCGCCGGGCAGTCCGACGGCGCTG
Source organism: Actinomycetes bacterium (assembly GCA_022600695.1). Taxonomy (GTDB): domain Bacteria; phylum Actinomycetota; class Actinomycetes; order Mycobacteriales; family Mycobacteriaceae; genus Mycobacterium. Next base: position 3,976 of record JAHZJY010000140.1, read on the forward strand.
ATGTTGCGGGCCATCACCTCGGCGGCCCGCCGGTCGTTGTCGACCATCAGCACCGAGGCCGCCCCGCGCGACAGCGCCTCAAGACCCAGCGCCCCGGAGCCGGCGAAGAGGTCCAGCACCCGCATCCCGTCAAGGTCGACCCGCGCCGCCAGGACGTTGAACAGCGCTTCGCGGACCCGGTCGGTGGTGGGTCGGGCGTTCGGGGGTACCGCCAGCCGCCGACCACCGGCCACTCCGGCGATGATCCGGGTCATCGGGGCAGTCCAGTCAGGGTCGCAATCGACTCAGAGCAGGGTGGACCAGTAGTTCCAGAACCGGACCAGGATCAGCAGGAGGATGGCGGTGAACCAGAGCGTCACCAGCGGCCACCGCCAATGGTAGAGCGCCCTGGCAGCCGGGTTCGCCGCCAACGGCCGCAACGCGATCGGCGCCACCACCGCGAACAGCGGGACCGTCACCGCCCAGACCACCATGCAGTAGGGGCACAGCGCACCGATCTCGTAAAGACTCTGGTACGCCAGCCAGTTGACGAA
>JAHZJY010000141.1 GCA_022600695.1 Actinomycetes bacterium
CCGAGCAGGGTCCGCAACCCGTGCGGCATGTCCTGGCCGCGACGCATACCGGCGATCGCGGCCACCGGAATATCGAGTGCTCCGGCGGTCTGGTCGACCGGTCGGGTCAGCAGCGGGTGCGGCGACAACTCCGCGAACACCCGGAAGCCGTCCTCCAGGGCGGCCTGCACGGCCGCCGAGAAACGGACGGTGTGGCGCAGGTTGTCGATCCAGTAGTCGACGTCGCAATACGGCTGTTCGCGTGGGTCGAATGAGGTCGCGGAGTAGTACGGCACCTCCGGAGCCAGCGGAGTGATGCCGTCGAGCAGTGCGCTGAGTTCCTCAAGAATGGGCTCGACCTGCGGGGTGTGGGAAGCGACGTCGACCGCGACCTCGCGGGCCATGATCTCCTGCTGCTCCCACTCGGCGACGATCCGGCGAACGGTGTCGGTGTCGCCGCCGATGACCGTCGACTTCGGTGACGCGACCACCGCCACCACGACATCTTCGACGCCGCGGCGTTCCAGTTCCTCGCGCACCTTCTGGGCCGACAACTCGACGGCGGCCATCGCGCCGCCCCCGGCGATCTTCAGGCATAGCAGCGAGCGGCGACAGATCACCGTGACGCCGTCCTGGAGCGACAGCGCGCCGGACACCACGGCGGCGGCGACCTCGCCGAGCGAGTGGCCGATGACCGCACCGGGGTGCACCCCGTGCGCCTTCATGGTGGCAGCCATTGCCACCTGCATCGCGAAAATGGTCGGCTGCACCCGGTGAATGCCGGTCACGGTTTCGGGGGCCAGCATCGCCTCGGTGACCGAGAACTCGGACTCGGCGGCGATCAGCGGCTCGATCTCGGCGATGGTGGCGGCGAATACCGGCTCAGTGGCCAGCAGTTCGGCGCCCATGGCGGCCCACTGGGATCCCTGTCCGGAGAACACCCACACCGGGCCCAGGTCGTCCTGGCCGACCGCCGCCTGGAACGGGTCGTCGCCGTCGGCGACCGCCCGAAGGCCCGCGGCCAGCGCTGTCGGGCTCTCGGCGATCACGGCCGTACGCACCGGGCGGTGGCCGCGGCGGCGGGCCAGGGTGAAGGCCAGGTCGCCCAAGTCCAGATCCGCCGCGGCGCTGTCGACCCACTCGGCCAGGCGTCGCGACGTCCGCCGCAGTTCGTCGGCCGAGGTCGAGGACACCGGGAACAACCGGGTGCCGACAGAGTCCGGCGCCGCGGTCAGGGCACCACCAACTGCCGGCACCGGCGCCTGCTCCAACACCACGTGCACGTTCGTGCCCGACATTCCGTACGACGAGACCCCGGCACGACGCGGCGACACGCTCGGATCCACCGGCCACGCGGTGTTCTCCTGCGGGACGAACAACCCGGTCTTGATCTTGGCCAGATGGTCGGGGAGCCGGTTGAAATGCAGGTTCCGCGGAACGATCCCGTGCTGAACCGCCAGTACGGCCTTCATCAGGCCCAGCACACCTGCAGCGGACTCGGCATGGCCGAAGTTGCTCTTGACCGAGGTGAGCGCACAGGGGCCGGCGTGTCCGTAGACCGTCGAGGCACTGGTGTACTCGATGGTGTCCCCGACCGGGGTTCCGGTGCCGTGGCCCTCCATCATGCCGACCGTGGCCGGATCGACACCCGCATTGGCCAGCGCGGAGCGGAAAACCGCGACCTGGGCGCCTTCCGAGGGCGTGAGGATGTTGTCGGTGCGGCCGTCCTGGTTGGAGGCGGTGCCGCGGATAATCGCCAGGACGCGGTCACCATCACGCTGGGCGTCGTCGAGCCGCTTGAGCATGACGACCCCGCAGCCCTCGGCCCGTACGAAACCGTCGGCCTCCACGTCGAATGCATGGCAGCGGCCGGTCGGCGAGAGCATGCCCTGCCCGGATGCCGAGGCGTACAAGCGCTGGTCGAGCATCAGCATCACGCCACCGGCGAGTGCCATCTCGCTCTCACCTTCGTGCAGGCTGCGGCACGCCTGGTGCACGGCGACCATGCTCGAGGAGCAAGCGGTGTCCATCGTCAATGCCGGGCCGTGCAGTCCCAGCGCGTGAGAGATCCGGCCGGACGCCATGCTGAACGGGTTACCGGTGAAGGCGTAGGCCTGATCGAAGGCTCCGGCGTCGCTGGTGACCATCGCGTAGTCGTCGTGCGACATGCCGATGAAGACGCCGGTGGATGTTCCCGCCATTGACGATGGGGTGCGACCGGCGTGCTCCACGGCCTCCCAGGCGGTTTCCAGCAGCACTCGGTGCTGCGGGTCCATCGCGGTGGCCTCACGCTCGTTGATCCCGAAGAAGTCCGGATCGAAGCCGGTGACGTCGTCGAGGAACGCGCCCCACTTTGACACCGAGCGGCCGGCCACGCCGGCCTCCGGATCATAGAGTTCGTCGGCGTCCCAGCGTTCGCGGGGAATGTCAGTGACGAGGTCCTCGCCACGCAGCAACGCCTCCCACAATCTCTGAGGCGAGTCGATGTCACCGGGAAGCCGACAGGCCATGCCGACTACCGCGATCGGGGTCATGGAGGTTCCACGCATCTCGTTCACACCTCGTTCTTCGCCGATGAGAGGCAAGTCGTTTCTCACTGCCAGACACGTCACGAGTTC
>JAHZJY010000142.1 GCA_022600695.1 Actinomycetes bacterium
AAACGCGTCATCGCGGAGGTCACGCGCGGCACGGTGGTGCTGAACGCCGATAACGAGCCGACGTTGAAGATGGCGGCTTTTTCGCCCGCCGAACAGATCATGTACGTGACGCGCAACCCGGAGCATGAGCTGGTGCGCGAACACATCCAGCTCGGCAAGCCCGCGATCGTGCTCGAGCAGGGGCTGAACGGCGACCAGATCGTCATCTACGACAACGGCACCCAGATGCCGCTGATCTGGACCCATCTCATCCGGGCGACGCTGGAAGGCAAGGCGCTGCACAACGTCGAAAACGCCATGTTCGCCGCCGGCATGGCCTATGCGCTCGGCAAGACACTGGATCAGGTCCGCACCGGCCTGCGCACCTTCGAGAACAGTTTCTTCCAGAGCCCCGGCCGGATGAATGTCTTCGACGAACACGGTTTCCGGGTGATCCTCGACTACGGGCACAACGAAGCTGCGGTGGGAGCCATGGTCGACCTGGTCGACAGGCTCCAGCCACGCGGGCGCCGGATCGTCGGCGTGACCTGCCCCGGCGACCGCCGCGACGAAGACGTGGCGGCGATTGCATCCAAGGTGGCCGGGCATTTCGACGAATACATTTGCCACCGCGACGACAATCTGCGCGGTCGCGGGCCCGATGAGATGCCGAAGCTGATGCGGGCCGCCCTGATCGCCGAGGGTGTCGCACCCGACGCGATCACCATTGTGGAGGAGGAGGAAGAGGCCCTCGACGCGGCGCTTTCCCGGGCGCAACCCGACGATTTGGTGTTGTTCTTCTGCGAGGGGATTACGCGCTGCTGGAAGCGGATCGTCTACTTCACCCCGAAGTTCACCACCCCCGGGCCGGAACCCCTCGAAAAGCGCCTGGCAGCATCTACCTTCGGCGTTCCCGAAGGATTCGTTCTCACGTCGGACGATCGCGGTGTGCTGATCGTTCCGGCGAAAACATAGGGAGATATGGCAGAGACTGAGTCACTCATCGTGGGGTGCGCCACCCCGAAACTCGCTGTCATCGGCGGTCGACTGGAGGACGACAATGCCGCGGTCTATGACGAGATGCGCCGTCTGGCAGGCGGGCGGATCGTCGTCTTCGCGACGGCGTCGTCGGTGCCGGACGAGGTCGGCGCCGAAACCCTCGAGGTTTTTCGCACCCATGGTTTCGATGCCGTCCTGGCCGGGGTGCACGGTGCCGGGGCGGCGGAGGCCGCGCAGGACGAGGCGATCGCCGATCTCGTCGCGGACTACGGCAGCGTCTATTTCACCGGCGGCGACCAGGCCCTGATCACCGCGGCACTGGCGCCCAACGGCGGCGAAAGCCGGGTTCTGACAGCGATCCGCGAAGCGCAGCGCCGGGGTGCGCTGGCCGCCGGGTCGAGTGCCGGGGCCGCCATCATGTCCGATGTGATGATTTCCGGCGGCACGTCGCTGGAAGCCGCGACCTATGGTGTGGTCGATGACCCGGACCGTCCCGGAATGCTGCTGGCGCCGGGGCTCGGCTTCTTCTCCTGGGGCATGGTCGACCAGCATTTCATCAAACGCGGCCGGTTCGGCCGGTTGGCCATCGGCATGTTGGCATCCGGTGCGAAGCGCGGCTTCGGCATCGACGAAAACACGGCTTTGCTCGTCGAGGGCAACGTTGCGCGGGTGATCGGCGAATACGGCGCCTTCGTGCTCGATCTCGAGGAGGTGAAAGTCAATCGCCGCCGCGGGCTGATCGAGAACATCGGTTTCAGTTATGCCGACAACGGTGACAGTTGTGACCTGGAGACGGGCGAAGTCCTTCCCGGTCCGGGCAAGCGGTCGGTGACCCGGCACGACATCACCTACAAGGCCCCCGCCCGCTCGCTCCGCAACGTCTTCGGCGCCTATACGATCTACGACCTCATGGCGCGGTTGGTGCTCGGTGACCCCGAGGCGTATCCGGCGGACCGCGCCCGTGCGGTAGAGCCGAGGGCGGGTCGCGCCACCAGCGTCGAAATTTCCCGCCGGGGCGGACGTGCCGCCGTCTACATTCCCGAAGCCGGGCGCGATTTCCGGATGACGGCGGTGGATTTTCGGGCCAGCATGCGGACCCGCCAGCTCAACGCGGCGCAACTGGCGGAGAACCGTCGAGCGGCCCTGTCCCGCGACTACGGCGTGAAGCCGGGGAAGCAGGCGCGGGTGATGATGCTGGGTTCGGCGCCGCTCGACCGCGACAGCCCGCTGCTGGCGGAACTGGTGTCGCATTGCGAGGGACCGGTGGGGGTGATTGCGTCCGCTTCCGCCGAGCCCCGCGCGACCGCCCGTGATTACATCGGCGCCCTGCACGGCAGCGGTGTCGAGGCCACCGACTTGCGCATCACCATCGACAACGTTGATCGTCTGATGCGCGACGAGGCGCTGGTCGAGCAGATCGCCACCCTGGGCACCATCGTCCTGACCGGAGGTAATCAGATCAGGCTGGTGGACTCTTTGCTCTACCGCGGCGAGGTCACGCCGTTGCTGATGGCCATTGCGCGGGCGCGGGCGGCCGGCGCGATGATCGTCGGGGTCAGCGGCGCGGCCTCGGCGCTGTCCGGTTTCATGATCGGCGGCGGCACGTCCTACGAAGCGCTGCGCTTCGGCGTTGCCGCGGATATGGGACGGCGCGGCTTGGTGATCCAGGAAGGGCTGGGATTCTTCGGCGCCGCTATCGTCGACCAGAAACTCGCGTCCGCGCGCCGTCTCGGCCGCCTTGCCGTCGCGTGCGCCGAGGAAGGCGCCCGCTTCGGGCTCGGTCTCCTCGAAGACAGCGGCGTCATCGCCAACTCCGACAACAGCCGACTCACCGCGATCGGCGCTCGCGGTGCCGTCCTGGTCGAGATCGATCCGCTCAAGACCGAGCTTCAGGGGGACGATTTCATCGCGCCCGGCGTCCGGCTGTGTTTTGCCGGTCCGGGTGATGTCATCGACATGGCGGCCGGGACCGTCACCCGGTTGGCGCCGGCTACCGGGTCAGCCGCTGCGCTGGATACGCTGGTGGCCGAACTGATCGAGGAATGCACCGGCGATGCCGATCCGGTGATAACTCCAGGCGTAACACAGGAGGCGTATATTGCCCTGCGCTACCAATCGTATGGGGATGGCACCGGCCATCTCGACATTGAAAGTATCCGTGATCGGCACGGATTGAACTGACAGGACGAACAGCCATGTATTTCGATGGGACCACCCTGACCGCGCTGATTTCCGATGTGGAGATCGCGACGGCGAATGCCCCTGCGATTGCCGCCGCATCGCCGCGCTACACCTCACCTCTCGCCGTCATCGAGGCTGCCGTCGAGCTGCCGGAACTCGGCGAGGCCGGTGTGACGGCCTTTCTCGATGCGCAGGGAATCGAACTGCGCAACATGCCCCCCGGCCATCGTTTGATCACCGGGGCGCTGGCGACGGAAGGCGATCTGACCGCTCGCCTGCATGCCGGCTGCGCGGACTATTTCGAGACGGACGTGTTCGTGCTGTCGGCCGGCGAGCCGGCTGGCGAGCTCTCGGCCGGCGAGCTCTCGGCCGGCGAGCCCGCTGGCGAGCCCTCGGCCGGCGAGCCCGCTGCTCCGCAGGCGGAGTAAGACAGGTGGACTGAAACCGTGCTGCGCCAGGACCACGATCTGCCGGGCTCGCCGTATCACCTGACCGTGCTCAGGTTCGGTGCGGCGGGCACGGGCAGAAAAGCCTATTTGCAGGCCGGCCTGCATGCCGATGAGTTTCCCGGCATGCTGGTCTTGAAATTTCTGGCCGGACATCTGGCCGAGGCGGAAGCTCGCGGCGCGGTCCATGGGGAAATCCTGCTGGTGCCGCAGGCCAACCCGATCGGCCTGGCGCAGACCGAAACCAGCTTCCTGTTCGGCCGCCTCGAAACCGGCACGGGGGAGAATTTCAACCGGAACTATGCCGATCTGTCAGACCTCGGAAGCCTGTCGCTGGGCCCGGACGCGGCGTCGAACGTCACAACGATCCGGGCCGCGATGTCGGCGCGGCTTGCAGCGATGCAGCCGGACGGAGCACTGGCACATCTGCGCAGGAGACTGCTGACGCTCGCCCATGACGCCGACCTGGTGCTCGATCTTCACGCCGACAACGAGGCTGAGCCGCACATGTATGTCGGCCCGGCGCTGTGGCCGGCGGCCGAGGACATCGCCGCGGCGATCGATGCGCGGGCGGTGCTTCTGGCAGAGGCATCGGGCGGTTGCACCTTCGATGAGGCCTGCGCCCGTCCATGGTGGGCGCTGGCCGCGGACCATCCCGGTGTGCCCATTCCGCCGGCCTGCCTCGCCGCCACGCTGGAAATGGGCTGCAATGACGATGTCGATCCCGAACGCGCTGCCGATCAAGCCACGGCGCTGCTGCGCATGTTGCAGTCACGCGGCTTTGTCGCAGGGTCGGGCGGGCACCCGCGGTTGTCCTGCCGCGCCACGGCGCTGACGGCGATGGCGCAACTGCGCTCGCCGGTCACCGGGCTCGTCGCGTATCGCCGTCGACTCGGCGATTGGGTACACAAGGGCGATCTGGTCGCCACGGTGATCGATCCGCTTGGCGGGGAGACCGAATTGCTGGCCGAGACCGACGGGCGGCTCTTTGCCCGCCACAGCCAGCCTTATGCCTGGCCGGGACGGGTGATCGGCAAGATTGCCGGCGAGACTCCGCTGGATGGCAGAACGGGCAACTTGCTTTCGGATTGATGCATGCCGTGCGGCAACGCGTCCCGAAGAAGATCGACTGCCATTGCCCCGCTTGGGAATTCAAAGGTCGGCTGTCCTGTCTTCCCCGGTAACCTCAAGGACCGATCATGCCGACCGCGCCAACTCGGCCTGATCCGCATCGAAAGCGACAAGATCAACGCCGGCCCGATGCAGCCACAGGTCCGGCTCGTCGTTGAGCATCGTGGATTACATACTTTTAGAATTGCCTGCGTTCGAGGGCGTTGAGGCCTGCCGGCGCGTCCCCTTCGAGGAGAGTCGCCGTCAGACGCGACCAGGACTGCAAGCCGCACAGCCTGTCGGACCGCGCGGATAACCTTTCCCATCGGATGGATTCAGGGGGTCTCATGGCAGTTATCGCGCCGCGGATATCTCGTGGTCAGGCGAGCGGCCTGGCCGTCGGGCTCGTTCTGCTGATGGCGGCCTTGGGTGGCCAATCCTGGCCCCTGGGGCTGGTCGCAATCGCCGTACTGGCCGGCGTCGGCTGGCGGATCTACACCAAGGCCACCGCACTGAAACGGACGCTCGAGCCCTGGGCCTGGCCGGTCGACTTCCGCGCGCCGGTGGAGGCGATGGCCCGTCCCATCAACCCGACCCCGCTACGCCTCGTCCCCCCGCACGAAGACGCGGACCAGGTCGCCAAGGTCGCCACCACCAACGATGAACTGGCCTGCCTGATCGCGGACAAGCCGGTCGCGTGGCCATGGGCGGTCTTCGCCTCGGTCTTGGTGCAGCGGCGCAACGCCGTTCAGGTGCGGCTGCGCTCGGTGGCCTCGGGCTATCAGCCCCATCCGGGGATTCCTCAAGTCAGCGGCCGGGCGTACTCCCAAATCGCCTACCGGTCGATGAACACCATCGTCGATCTCGTCGCTCAATTCGAACAGTTCATGCTCAGCCCCGCCTTCAAGGGCGCCTTCGGCGCGCCCGGAGCCGACAACAGCGCCGACCCCGATGCCATCGTCGGCATCGCCAACCGTTTGATGGACTATCACGACGCCTTCCTTGCCCAGGCCGAAGGCTGTCTCCACACTCCCGTCGAGCGCGATGTAATGGTGTTCGTCCAAGACATGGGCGCGTTCGCCATGTGCCCGCTGATCGGCTACCAGAAGTTCATCCCGACCATATGCGCGCGGATCGCCGAGGCGCAGGAGCTCCTTCCCTACAGCGCCGGCGGCACACTGCTGCTTGACGATGCGAACCTGGAAATGTCGTTGCCCGACGGACTGCTAGAAGCAGTCCTCGCCCACATCGATCGATTCAATCCGTGACCGGATCGGAGCGCCCGGCGCGATTTCGGCCGGAGTGTTCTCACTGTGGTTGCGGAGTGATCCCGAGCTGCCGTGCGCAGCTTGCGCGCGCCATCGACGCCAGGACGGGTTGGGCGGTATCGAACTCGGACAGCACGGGGGTGTCCCGCATCATCTGTTCGATGGAAGCATCGATACAGCGTTTCAGACGCTGAGCGTCCGAGTCGTACCACTGGTTGTAGCCGATGAGGCCGGCGGCGAGGAGACCGACCACCAGGTACACCCAGAGGCGGGGATTCTTGAGCAAGGCCGGAATCGTCATCGACCCCAGTATCGCCCACCGCTCGGCGGCGCAGGACATACGCTTCGCCGAAGACGACGGCGTTCGGTTCAGTTCAGTCCCAGCGCCTTCCGGAGCCGCGCGGGGCTCATGGCCCCCGGCGCGCCGGTGTCCGGGAAGGTCTCGAGCAGCCGGATCAGGTCAGGCCGGCGGGTGGGGTCCGCGGCGCACTCGCGGGGGGTGCGTCCGGACAGCGCGGGGATCTCCTCGTCGAGCCAGGCCTCCTCGAAGGAGCGAACCATCTCCTCCAGTGCCGCCGCCACCTCGGGGCTCGCACCGGGGTCGAGCACTCCGGACGGCGGGACTCACGCGGGCGCGGGGACCGGCCGACCCATGCTCTGGTAGATCTCCTCGATCAGCGTGATGCTCTTCGCCGCCAACGCATTGTTGGGATCAATCTCGAGAGCCTCCCGGAACATGCCCAGCGCTTTCGGATACTTCTCCCTGGGCGCGAGCGCGGGGTCCAGCATGATCTGCTCGGCCTCCTCGGCAAGCTGCTGAGCCTGTTGCTGCTGCTCGTCGGAGACAGCAGAGGCGGGAGCGCCGTCCGCCGTCGCGCCGCCGTCGGGAGCCGCCGGCATGCTCGAGGCGGACGCCGTCGGCGCCCGGGCCTCGTCGTCCTCGGTAGCGGCGGCGCTGCAGCCGGCGACGGCGAGGGCCGCACAGGCCCCCGCGAGAATGAGCCTCACCCGGAATACCATCTCACCATTATGGTTCCTGCATCGCCCGGCTGGCTATGCGGCCGGAGACAGGTTCATCGGTGACCACGAAGAACAGCAACGTTGGGCCCCTACGCCCCCGCTCATGATTCGC
>JAHZJY010000143.1 GCA_022600695.1 Actinomycetes bacterium
GACCTCCCGTTCCTGCAGCACTGGGTTTACCAGCCGGCGCAGGACGAGGTGATCGGTGTGCTTCGTGCGCACCGCGCCCGCCGGATCGCCGATATCGCCTGCGGCACCGGCATTCTGGCCGCCCGCATTCAGGCCGATCTGCAGCCCGACGAGGTCTACGGGGTCGATATGTCCGACGGCATGCTCGACCAGGCCAGGGCCCGCTCGGCCCAGGTGCGCTGGCTGAAGGGCCCGGCCGAGAAACTGCCCTTCGCCGACGCTTCGCTGGACGCGGTGGTCAGCACCTCGGCATTCCACTTCTTCGACCAGCCGGCCGCGCTGCGGGAGTTCCACCGGGTGCTGACCCCGGGCGGCCTGGCTGCGGTCGCCACGATCAGCCCGCCCCAGCCGGAGCTGCTCCGGCGGCTCACCGAGAATGCGGCCAACCCGGCCCACAACCCGTCGCCGGCCCAGCTGCGAACGCTGTTCGGTACCGCCGGCTTCACCCTCACCGATCAGCACCGGGTCAGCCGTCCGCTGTGGACCCGCGCGGTCTGGGATCTGATCACCATCGGCGCCAAACCCTGACGGAGGACCGGAAGATGGCCGTGGAACTGCTCGCCACCAGCGTCGAGATCGGCGTGGTGACCACCAACCTCGATGCGATGGTGGACTTCTACGAAAATTTCCTGGGCCTGCCCCATCAGGGCGACCTGGATTTCCCCGGCGGGACGATGAAGCGGTACTCGATCGGCAACAATGTGCTCAAGCTGGTCACCCTGGATGAACCGCCGGCCGCGCCGGTGGCGCCCGGCGGCGGGTCCGCCCAGGCCGGAATCCGCTATCTCACGCTGGTGGTGACCAACGTGTCGGAGACCTCCCGCCAGGTCAACGCCGCCGGGTACCGGGTGGCCCAACCGCTGGCCGAATTCGCCCCGGTGCCCGGTATGGGCTGGATGTTCGTCACCGACCCCGACGGCAACTGGGTCGAACTCGTCGGGCCGCTCTGAGGTGACCGGTCCACTCCGACCCGCCGGGGTCACCGGGGTCGGCGACGGCACGATCCGGGTGCCCGCCGACCTCGACGCCGTCACCGATATCGGCCAGGAGGACCCGGCCGGGCTGTCCCCGGCGGCGGACCGGATCTGGGATGCCGCCCGGCACTGGTACTCGGCGGGGATGCACCCGGCGATCCAGGTGTGCATCCGGCACGAGGGCCGGGTGCTGCTCAACCGGGCCATCGGCCACGCCCACGGCAACGGGCCCGACGATCCGCCGGATGCCGACCGGGTGCCGGTGACCATCGGCACGCCGTACTGCGTGTACTCGGCGGCCAAGGCGATCACCACCACGGTGGTGCACATGCTGGTCGAGCGCGGGTACTTCGCCCTCGACGACCGGGTATGCCGGTACCTGCCCGGCTATACCGGCCACGGCAAGGAGCACACCACCATCCGGCATGTGATGACCCACAGCGCGGGGGTGCCGTTCGCCACCGGCCCGCGGCCCGACCTGAAGCGGATGAACGACAGCGAGTACGCGCGGCAGAAACTGGCCGAACTCAAACCGGTCCACCGGCCCGGGCTGATCCACCTGTATCACGGTCTGACCTGGGGGCCGCTGGTGCGCGAGATCGTCTCGGCAGCGACCGGTCGCAGCATCCGGGAGATCCTGGCCACCGAGATCCTCGACCCGTTGGGCTTCCGGTGGACCAACTACGGCGTCGCCGACGAAGACGTGGCACTGGTGGCCCCCAGCCACGTGACCGGCAAACCGCTGCCCGGCCCGATCGCCGCGGCGATGAAGATGGCGCTGGGCGGGACGATGCAACGGATCATTCCGTTCTCCAACAGCCCGATGTTCCTGACCAGCGTGGTGCCGTCCTCGAACACGGTGTCGACGGCCGACGAGCTGTCCCGTTTCGCCGAAATCCTCTGTCGTGGTGGTGAACTGGACGGATTCCGGGTGGTCGCACCGCACACGCTGCGGGCGGCGACCCGGCAGTGTCGGAGGCTGCGCCCGGACATCGCCACCGGCCTGGTACCGATGCGCTGGGGCACCGGCTACATGCTGGGGTCCACGCGGTTCGGACCGTTCGGCCGGGACGCGGCCGCGGCGTTCGGACATACCGGGCTGACCAATATCGCGATCTGGGCCGACCCACGGCGCAGCCTGTCGGTGGGCGTGGTGAGCAGCGGGAAACCCGGCCGGCATCCGCAGGCCGGCCGCTACCCCGCCCTGCTGGACCGGATCAACGCCGAGATCCCGGCCCGGTGACCCGCTGAATTGTGGCCGGCACCCCGCCCGGTTAGCGTGAGGCGCATGGGTGAGTCGATGCTGCAGCAACAACTCGACGAAGTGCGCGCACTGCTGCAACGGGCCCGCGATCTGTTCGGGTCGCAGCCGGTGACGCCGCCCGACATGATCGGTCCGGCCGCTGACGGGACGGCGGGCCCCCGGTAGTTCCCGGGTCAGCGGCCTTCGAATCGGTGCCCGCGGAGGGCTTCTTCGGCCTCGGCGAGGTCGGTGGGCGTGGGCAATCCCGGCGTCGGAGTGAAACCGCCGTCGATGATCTCCCGGCGGATCCGCATCACCGACTTCAGGTGCGAGACCTCCGCGGTCCGCAGCACCGCTTCGGCGAGGGTCTCCCCGTCACCGTCCATCGCGGTCTCGGACAGCACGACCCCGTACAGATACCCCCCGCGGCAGGACCGGAACATCAGGTGCCCGCCCGGGTGGACGGCGTCGAAGTCGGGGTCGGGTTCGGGGTCGTTCACGGTCCGTCCTCGGTGACGGTGCGCAGGCGGTCGGCGGCCTCGGCATCGTGCTGTTCCCAGACGTCGGCCGCCCGGCTGAGCCGTTGCGCCAGGTCGGCGTGGGCGGCAGCCTGTTCCTCGTAGCACGCCCGACGCTGTTCGAGCAGGTCCCGCCCGGCATCGCGCAGTTCGCCGAAGATCGGTCCCAGTGACTCCAGACTCGTGATCACCTCGGCGTTATCGGCCGGCGCGGCGGCGAGGTGGTCGGCGGTCTGCAGGTGTTCGCGGGCCGCCCGCCGAAGATCCTCGGGCACCACGGTGAGGCGCTCTGCCATTGCTCACTCCTTTCAGGACGGGGCCGTCGGGGCTGACGGGACCGGGGCCGGGGCTTCCGGCGGCGCGGGCATCGGTGGGGTTTGCGGGGCCGGCGGATGTTGCCAGCCTAGGAAGTCCGGGCCCAGCACGCTGGAGATGGGTCCGATCCGCTGATCCAGCAGCACTGTCCCGTCGCCCAGGGCCAGCGCATGTCGATCGGCCAGCACCCCGATGTCGCCGGGCAGAAGTTGCTGCACGTCCACCGGCCCGATGACCGGGGTTCCCGGCTCCGGAACGGTGATGCCCTGCTCGCCGAAGGCCTCGGCGATCGGGGTCCCGGCCACCGCGGCGGTGATCACGGCGGCCAGTTCCGGACTGGGCGCGGTGACGGTCCGGCCATCGGGGAGTTCCACGGTGGTCGCACCCGCCATCGGTGGCTCCTCCCCCGGTTCGTCTGGGCCGGTCTCCTCTGGGCCGGTCTTCTCTGGGCCGCTCTCCTCTGGGCCGGTCTCCTCTGGGCCGGTCTGATCGGTCGTCTCCTCCGGATCGCCCGGCGGCTCGTCCGCGTCCCGCTCTGTCAACGGGCCCGGTTCGCCACCCGGAAATCCCGGCCGCGCGAACAGCGGATCCGCCGGGAAGTTCGGCAGTCCGGCGGCCGGTCCCATACCGCCACCGAACGGCGCAGCCGCCGGGACACCACCCCAACCGGCGGCCGGTGGGAGCGCCGCCGGGGCCGGGGCCGACTCCGGCAGCGGTGCAGGTCCGAAGTCATCCCCGAACGCCCCCAGCGGCTCGGGGTCCCACCCGGACGGGTCGAGCGGTCCACGGTTCCGGTACTCCCCGGTGTGCCCGGCGTCCCAGTCCCCCTCACCATCCTCGTCAGAACGCTCATCAGCTGATTTCGGTGAATCATCATCTCCGGCAGCATTTTCCGGTGATGCCGCGGAATACATCGCGGCCAGCGCCGCGGCCAGCGCGGCCCGGGAGCCGGAGTCCAAACCGGCCGTTTCCACCACCGCGCGGATATCACGGAGCCGACCGATCAGATACTGCTGGAA
>JAHZJY010000144.1 GCA_022600695.1 Actinomycetes bacterium
CGCGCTGATCGATGCCGTCGGGATGAGGACGACGTTTCTGGCGACTTCGGTGCTGGTGGTGGCCGCCGGTATGGCGCTGCTGACGATGACGCCCCGGTCGGCGGACCTGGCACCGGGGCGATAGCGACCGCTGGCCGACCGCACCGGGGTATCGGCGCAATCAGGGCCGAGGCGGACGATTTCGCGAAACAATCGACCGCATGAACAACAACCCCGCGGCACCCGTCATCGAATCCGCGCACGCCCAACAGCGTGGCGTGCTGCCATTCTCCGACACCGCCGACTTCGCCGATGCCGATCGGGGCTTTCTCGGTGCGTTGGCCCCCTGCGTGATCACAGCCGCGGACGGCCGGGTGGTGTGGGATAACGACGCGTACGCATTCCTGAGCGGCGACGCTCCGCCGACGGTGCACTCCAGTCTGTGGCGCCAGTCGACACTGGCCGCCAAACAGGGTCTCTACGAGGTGGTGGAGGGTATCTACCAGGTGCGGGGTCTGGACCTGTCCAACGTCACCTTCATCGAAGGCGATACCGGTGTCATCGTCATCGACCCACTGGTGTGCACCGAGACCGCCGCGGCGGCCCTGGCCCTCTACCGGATGCACCGGGGACCTCGGGCGGTGAGCGCGGTGATCTATACCCACAGTCACGTCGACCACTTCGGCGGGGTATTGGGGGTGACCACCCAGGACGAGGTCGACGCCGGCAAAGTGCCGGTATTGGCCCCGGAGGGTTTCATCGGCCACGCGGTGCAGGAGAACGTCTATGCCGGAACCGCAATGACCCGCCGGGCCGCCTACATGTACGGCACCGCGCTGGAGCGGGGTCCGCAGGGTCAGGTCGGCTGCGGCCTGGGGCAGGCGCCGTCCACCGGTGAGGTCGGAATCATCGTGCCGACCGTCGACATCACCACCACCGGTGAAACCCACACCATCGACGGGGTGGAGATCGAGTTCCAGATGGCGCCCGGCACCGAAGCGCCGGCCGAAATGCATTTCTACTTCCCGAAGTTCCGGGCCTTGTGCATGGCCGAGAATGCCACCCACAACCTGCACAATCTGCTGACTTTGCGCGGTGCCCTGGTACGTGACCCGCATGCCTGGTCGGGCTACCTCACTGAGGCAATCGACGCGTTCGCCGAGCGGGCCGATGTAGTCTTCGCCTCGCACCACTGGCCGACCTGGGGCCGGGAGCGCATCGTGGAGTACCTTTCCCTGCAACGGGATCTGTACGCCTACCTGCACGATCAGACGCTCCGGCAACTCAACCAGGGCTACACCGGCATCGAGATCGCCGAGGATTTCGCCATGCCGCCCGCACTGGAACGGGCCTGGCACACCCATGGCTACTACGGTTCGGTGAACCACAATGTCAAGGCCGTGTACCAGCGCTATATGGGTTGGTTCGACGGCAATCCGGCCCGGCTGTGGCAGCATCCTCCGGAGGCGCTGGCACCGCGCTATGTCACCGCGATGGGCGGGGTCGACCGGGTCGTCGAGATAGCCAGCGATGCCTTTGATTCGGGTGATTTCCGTTGGGCGGCAACCTTGTTGGACCACGTCATCTTCACCGATGAGAACCATGCCGGTGCGCGGGCCTTGTATGCCGACACCCTCGAACAGCTGGGGTACGGGTCGGAGTGCGCGACCTGGCGCAATTTCTTCCTGTCCGGGTCGACCGAGTTGCGGACCGGCAACTTCGGTACCCCGGTGAGCACCTCGGCTCCGACCATGCTCAGCCAACTGACCCCGGAGCAGATGTTCGACGTGCTGGCGATTTCGGTCAACGGTCCCCGCGCCTGGGATCTGGACCTGGCTATCGACGTGACCTTCGCCGACCTCGGCGTCAACTACCGGCTCACGCTGCGCAACGGGGTGCTGGTCTACCGCAAGCGGCCCGCCGACCAGGCCACCGCCGCGGCGACGGTCGCGCTGGCCGCCAAGATGCGGCTGATGGCCGCGGCGCTGGGCGACTTCAGCTCGCCGGGCCTCGAGGTCAGCGGTGACGCCGCCGCAGTGCAGGCACTGCTCGGTGTGCTGGACCGGCCGGATCCCAACTTCAACATCATCACGCCGTGAAAGGCGAGCGCCGATGTCCCGCCGAACGTGCACTCACCGCGGCGAATCGGCCGCGGTTTCGTCGTGGACGCACACTCGGTGGGGACGCACTTTATCGTTGCCGGCATGCTTCTCCTGCTGATCCGGCACGCGCTGCCGCAGCGCACCGAGGCCGGGCAGGGGAGTGATCCGGAACTGACGCCGGAGGGGCTTGAGCAGGCCCGCCGACTACCGGGGGCGTTGGCCCGATTCCCGATCAGTCGGCTGTTCAGCAGCCCGCAGCTGAGGGCGATGCAGACGGCGGCTCCGGTGGCCGCCGCCCGCGGTCTGACCGTCGATACTGACGAACGAATCGCGGAGTACGACCGTGGGATGTCGCACTACGTTCCCCTCGAGCAGGTTCGCGTCGAACGGCCCGACGACTGGCGCCGGATGATGCGGGGCAAGCTGCCCGCCGCGGTGGACGCCGAGGCCTTTTCCGAACGGGTCCGGGCTGGGCTCGCCAACATCGTCGCGTGCGCCGGACCCGATGACACCGTCGCGGTGTTCAGCCATGGTGGGGTGATCAACGTGTTTCTGCACGAGATCCTGAAAACCCCGAATCCGTTGTCGTTCCCGATTGACTACGCATCGGTGACCCAGGTGCGTTATTCGCGCACCGGCGCGTTCTCGGTGGCCGGTGTGAACTGCACCGAACATGTCTGGGATCTGTTGCCGCACCGACTGCGGTGAAGCGCGCCGCGCAGATCGTGCCGGTGTTCGCCGTCGGGCGCGTTATCTCTGCGTTATCTCTTCAGCGCGAGGTGCAGGTTCTTCTTGGCGGCTCGCCGCAACTGGAACATCCGGGCCGCGCTGACTCCGGCCGTGACCAGACCTCCGCCCACCGCGGCGAGCAGGATCGCCACGCCCAGTTGGAGGTCCCAGTGCCAGCCGAGGAAGGTGAACTGCGCAACGGCGGTGTTCTGGGTGATG
Organism: Actinomycetes bacterium; assembly: GCA_022600695.1. Taxonomy (GTDB): domain Bacteria; phylum Actinomycetota; class Actinomycetes; order Mycobacteriales; family Mycobacteriaceae; genus Mycobacterium. The sequence continues at coordinate 3,030 of JAHZJY010000144.1, forward strand.
AAGATCAGCAGCACGATCAGGATCAGGAACCCGAGGATCAGCGACGACCACAGCGCCGCCGCCCGGGTGAACTTCACGTCGGCGGTCTGATCGTCCGGCGAATTTCCGGTGGCCGGTTCGGCCACCGCCGACGACGAGGTTTCTCCCGGCGAAGCGTTCGGCTCGCTGCTCATGGGGTTATTGTCGCCTGCCGGAGCGCGGAAGGGAACCACCAAACCCGCAACGGGACAGTAACGGTCCGTCGATTGAAGGGCCCATCGCGCAGACAGTTGCCGGTCCGGGTGGATAGGGTCGGAA
>JAHZJY010000145.1 GCA_022600695.1 Actinomycetes bacterium
CAGATCCCATTGCGGCACCATCGCGATATAGGGGTGCGGCTGACGCAGCCGCCGGAAGTCGATCAGGGTCAGCGGCTGCCCGCCCACGCTGAGCGCACCCCGCTCCACCCTGCTCTGCGGAAGCGCCGCGAACCGCTCCCACAGGCCGAGCTCGTCGAGCAGCGCCAGGGTGCTGGGATGCACGGTGTCCCCGCGGAAATCGCGGAGGAAGTCCGCATGCTTCTCCAGCACGGTCACGTCGATTCCGGCCCGGGCCAGCAGCAGGCCCAGCACCATCCCGGCCGGCCCGCCGCCGACGATCGCACACGTCGTATCCGGCATCCTGACACCCTAGTTGCCCGGCGCCGACAACCTGCACGGCCTCAGATCTCGATCCGCGCACCGATGATGACCGTCCTCTCCAACGGCAACCCCAGGTAGTCGGCGTCGGAGGTCAGCCGGGAGATCGCGATGAACAACCGTTTGCGCCATAACGCCATCGTCGGTTCCGGACCGGCACGCAGGGCGATATCGGACATGAAATACGAGGCCGCCGCGACATCCACCGGCCCGCCGGTCTGGGCCGGGGCGACCAGTCGGAGTGCGGCGGGCACGTCGGGCTGTTCCATGTAGCCGAACCGGGCGACCACGTAGAAGATGCCGTCACCGACGTCACCGAGCGCCTCGACGGTGATGCGATCGGGGTCGGCCACCCGCGGGACCGGGAGGGTCTCGACGGAGACGATGATCACGTGCTGTTGCAGCACGTGGATGCGATCGACGTTGGCCCGCATCGACAGCGGGGTGGTGGTGCCGCCCCGATTGAGGAACACCGCGGTACCCGGCGGCCGCGGCAGCGGGGGTCTGCGCTCGGCGAGGTCGCTGACGAAGTCACCCAGCGGCCCCACCGCCTTCGCCCGGGCCGTGACGACGATCTGATGGCCGCGACGCCAGGTGGTCATGACGATGAACGCGGCCAGCCCGATCAGCAGCGGAACCCACGCACCGTGCAGCAGCTTGGTCAGGTTCGCCGTCAGGAACAGCATGTCCACGGTCAGCAGGGCGCCGCCACCGAGGATCAGCAGCCACCGTGGGACCCCCCACCGCGCGCGGGCGACGTAGAGAAACAGCAGCGTGGTGATGGTGATGGTGATGGTCACCGCCATGCCGTAGGCGTATCCGAGCGCGGCCGAACTCCGGAACGCCAGGACCAGGGTGATCACCGCGACCATCAACAGCCCGTTGATCCACGGCACATAGATCTGACCGATCGCGGATGCCGAGGTGTGGGTGATCCGCAGGCGGGGCAGGTAGCCCAGCTGAACCGCCTGGGAGGCAACCGAATACGCGCCGGTGATGACCGCCTGCGAGGCGATCACCGTCGCCGCCGTGGCCAGCGCGATAACCGGGAGTTTCGCCCAGTCCGGAGCCAACACGAAGAACGGCGCACCGACCAGGGTCTCGTCGCCGATCAGCAGCGCACCCTGCCCGAAATAGTTGAGCACCAGCGCAGGCAGCACCAGGGCCAGCCAGGCCAGGATGATCGGGGCGCGCCCGAAGTGACCCATATCCGCGTAGAGCGCCTCGGCGCCGGTGACCGCCAGGACGACGGCGGCCAGCGCGAAGAAGGCGATGTGGGGGCGGCCGGCCAGGAACTCCAGCGCATACCCCGGTGAGAGCGCGCGCAGGATCTGCGGATGGCTCATGATGCCCCGGGCGCCGAGGATTCCGATGACGACGAACCAGATCACCATCACCGGCCCGAACAACCGGCCGACCGCAGCCGAACCGCGCCGTTGCACCGAGAATAGCGCGATGAGAATCACCACGGTGATCGGCACGACGAAGTCGCCCAGACCCGGGTCGATGATCTTCAGACCCTCGACGGCCGAGAGCACCGAAATGGCCGGGGTGATCATGCTGTCACCGAAAAACAATGCGGCGCCGAGGATTCCGAGCGTCGACAGGACGGTGATGACGCGGTTTCCGGCGTTGCCGCCGAGCCGGCGAACCAGGGTGATCAAGGCCATCACCCCGCCCTCGCCGTCATTGTCGGCCCGCATCACCAGCGTCACGTAGGTCAGCGTCACGATGATCATGACCGCCCAGAAGATCAGTGACACCACGCCGTAGACATTGGTCGGGTTGATCGGCACCGGGTGCGGATCACCCGGGTTGAACAACGTCTGGAGGGTGTAGATCGGGCTGGTGCCGATATCGCCGAACACCACGCCGAGCGCCCCGAGCACCAGTCCGGCGCGCAACGGCCGAGTGGTACTGCCGGCGGCTTTCGCCGTATCGGTATGCACAGGCCCTCACCATCGGTGGAATCCGGCGGCACTGCCGCCGCCGATGGCCGATGGTATCCGGCCCGATCTCGCTGATTCTGCCGAAGCGCACCCCCTGACCCGCCTAGATTGCAGGGCGATGAAGCGAAATCCGATGTGCCGCCTCTACGCGGTCGTGCCGGCCGCCGCGCTGACAGCGCTGGCAGCGCTGGCGCTGATGCCTGCTCCGGTGGCCGCAGCCGGCATGCAGATCGGGCACTACAACGCGAACATCGAGGGCCGGTATGACTTTCACACCTGGATCTTCTCGTTCAGCTCGTGCAACCCGCCGGAGAGCATCGACGAGTGCGCGACGGTGTCGGCCAATCCGATGCCGATCGCCAAGGCGTTCCAGTGGTACGCCGTGGCTCATCAGGCCGACGGCACCTACACCATGGAGGTCGACGTGCCGGACGGACTGCGCTGCGGCAACGTCTACTACGGCCCGGTGATCCCGACCCGCGACGTCTACACCTGGGATGCGGTGACGCTGCGGGGAACCCTGCAGTCATCCTTCGCGACCGGCTGCGATAACGCCCCGGGCGGCACCTTCACCTACCCTTTCAGCCTGTCCCGGCTGTAGCGACGACCCGCCCAGACAGGCCCCGGCAGGTCAGTGCGGCCCCACCATCGCCCCGAACCGGGCCGTCAGGTCGGCGGTCCGCCAGACGATGAGCGAGAAGAACAACACCACTACCGCCGCGGTCGCCCCGGCCTGCACCATCGTTCGATGCGCGCGCGGTGCGTACACATACGCACCGGCGATGGCACCACCGGTGAGCAGCCCACCCAGGTGGCCCTGCCAGCTGATCCCGGGAATCGAGAAGGTCAGCACCAGGTTGATGACGATCAGGGCGACCACCCAGCGCACATCGAGTCGCAGCCGCCTGGCCACCACGAAGGTCGCGCCGAACAGACCGAACACCGCCCCGGAGGCGCCCACGGTGGAGGCGTTGAGCGGCGAGAACAGGTAGACCATCACCGACCCGCCGAGTGCACTCAGCGCGTACAGCGCGACATAGCGCAACCGGCCCAGCCACTCCTCCAGTGGGGGCCCCACGATGTACAGCGCCCACATGTTGAACAGCAGGTGCAGGATTCCGTAGTGCAGGAAGGCCGACGTCACCAGGCGGTAGAAGTCGCCGTCGGCGACGGCCGGTGGCCACAGTGCGAGCCGACCGAGCAGGGTCGCCGACGTGGCCTGCAGAAGAAAGAACGCGACATTGATGCCGATCAGCACATAGGTGACGACCGGCGGTCCGGTGCGCGGCACGCCCCCGAACGCGGTCCTGGCCGCGGGCGCGCTCTGCGCGGCGGCCGCGACACAGTCGACGCATTGGTGCCCGACGGACGCACCGCGCAGGCAGTCCGGGCAGGCGGGCCGCCCGCAGCGGCTGCAGC
>JAHZJY010000146.1 GCA_022600695.1 Actinomycetes bacterium
AGTTCGTCCGCGACTTCGTCGCGGCCTGGGCCAAGGTGATGGACCTCGACAGGTTCGATCTGCACCGCTGAGTCACCGGCACAGGAAACCCCGCGAGCCGAGGGCTCGCGGGGTTTCGCCGTGGAGAATCGGTTATCCCGCTATTCGGCTCCGGGGTGGGTACCGGGCAACCGGGGTCAGGTGCAGCCGTCGGCGCTGACCCATCGTCCGTTCCAGCCCACGCAAGCGCTGGCATTGGGAGTGATCGGGGCGTAGGCGTTCGGCGGCACCACATAGGGCGCCATCACCTCGGAGAGGTTCGCACATCCACCTACCGTGACGCGGCGTCCGGCGCTGGCGCACACATCGGCATTCGCCTCGCCGCTGGGCGAGATCGTGACGATGGCCACCGGCACGCCGGAAAGGATCAGGGCGGCTGCCGCGGCCGCGCACCAGGTTCGTGTCGACATCTCCGTAGCGTATCGGTGAACTCTGATCGGGACGATATCGGCGCACCTTTAGCGTGAGACCCGGCGGCGGCGCCAGGTCAAGGTGGCGGCGGCCCCGGAAAGCAACGTCGCCAGCATCAGCAGCCACGGCCAGACACCGCCTTGATAGACCCAGCCGGCCAGCACCCGCTGGACCCGCCCGGCGGCGGCGATCACCGGGTCGTCGGCGCCGCCCGCTCCGCTGAACAACCGCAGTTCGAACCACCCGTAGTAAGCGACGTAGAGGCCGACCACCAGCAGAACCGCCCCGCTGATGCGGTTGATGTAGGGCAGTATCCGGCGCATCCTGTCGATCACCGCTCCGCTGGCCAGCGCCACCGAGACCGCAAGCACCGCCACCACCAGAGCGATACCCGCGGCGTAGGCGGCGTACACCAGCACACCGTCGGCGGCCGAACCGCTCCGCAGGGCACTGCCGGTCACCGCCAGGAAAGGGCCGATGGTGCACGACAGGGAGGCGATGGCGTACCCGACGCCGTATCCGAACATCGAACCCACCCTTGCGGTCGGCGCCCGTCCGGCACCCTTGCCGAGCGACCAGCCGGCCAGTTCCCGACCGGACAACAGCCAGCTGCCGAGCACCACAAGCGATGCGCCGACCACCAGCGTCACATACGGCAGATACCGCTGGACCGTCGAGGCCACCGATACCGTCAGCAGGCCGAACAATCCGAACACCGTGAGGAAGCCCAGCGCCATCACTGCGGTCGCGGCCAGAGCACGGCCGACCGCGCCGAGTTGCCCGCCGCCCTCCCGCTGGATCACCAGGGTCAGGTAGGCGGGCAGCATCGCGAAGCCGCACGGGTTGAACGCCGCGACCATTCCGGCGGCCAGTGCGAGCCCGAGAAGATCGGTGTTCACGACGTAACTAGGACGTCAGCGCGAGCACCCGGTCGGTCAGTTCCTGCTGTGACATCGCCGAGGTCGGGTTGTTCACAAACGTGGACGACCCGCCCGGGCTGAGGAAGACGTAAGCGGGTTGCCACGGCACATTGAACTGGGCCCAGATGGAGCCGTCGGCATCGTTGATGTTGGTGAAATTCAGGTTGTACTTCGACACGAACCCCTGCATGGCGGACACGTCGGCGCGGGTCGAGATGCCGACGAAAGTCACCGCGGGATTGGCCGCTGCGACCGCGCTGACGCTCGGCGCCTCCGCGTTGCAGAAGGGGCACCACGGCGTCCAGAACCAGAGCACCGCAGGCTTGCCCTGCAAGCTGGATCCGTTGAACGTCCCCCCGCTGAGGGTGGTCCCGGTGAAGTTCAGATCGTCAGCCACGGCCGTCGCGGGCTTACCGAACCCGAAGCTCAGCGCAGCTACCGCCACCAGCACAGTCAACATTCTGGACACAGTCCTGGGCATTGTTTTGATCATGACGTTGACGGTAGGCCTGATTGGGCGGCGTCCGCCAGACCAACTGGTACCGGTCAGAAACGTGTAAGCCCCCCACCGGGGGCATCCGGCCTACCGCGCGAATGCGCCGCGGCCGACCTCCGGCCCCTCGACCGCGCCATCCTGGCCAGCCGGACACGATCGACCAGCAAGCAGCTGTGGACCTCGGCCAGATGTTCGGCCGCGCGGGTATAGCGATGGTTCGACACCACCATGGTCGCGGTGCAGGCGTGCACTGCGGCCCCGGCCACCACCTGCTGGATGGCAGAACCGTTGACGGTACGAGTCTGACGCTTGCACTGAACGGCGGTACGAACACCGTCACGGACGGCGATCAGGTCGACCCCGAAGTCTCCGCTGGCCCTGGTCATCTCCACCGCGTAGCCGAGGCCACGCAACACCGCGGCGACGTAATGCTCGAACTCGACGCCCGTCATGGTGTCGACGGCCGCCTGCCCGGTCGCGCGGTACAGCGCGTCCCGTCGGACCCGGCGCCGTTTCTCCAGCCAGGCCAGCCACCACTTCCAGCCCGCCACCATCGCCATCGGCGCGGTCAGCGCGCCGAGGATCCCGGACACTCCACTGACCGAGCCCAGGTAGACCAGCAGAGCCGTCGCCCCGCACCAGAGGCCGAACCACTGCAACGCCGTCGCGGCCGGATCGGAGTCAGCCTGCACGTTGTCACCGTACGAGTCGGAGCGGACGCCGCCGCGGTACCGGACCGCCGGACAACAGAACTGTGACCATCGCGGGCGCACCGGCACCCCTCGGTGACCCCGGCGATCAGCACACCGAAATCCCTTTCTCACCAGAGATTTAGACGCTGCTCCCGGCCACCTTAGAGTTGGTTAATAATGTCGTTGGTGAGGCCGTCGGCGGGCGGCACCGGCGATCGACATGAGGGCGGACATCATGACGAGCTTCACTTCCAGGTACGGCGAACCGGCGGCGGATTTCCAGGGGGCGCACGTCCGGGCCCATCACCGCCACGGTTCAACGGTGGTCGCGATCAGCGGCCGGATCGATGCCCGCAACCTCGCCCGCGTCACCGACCACGTCACTCGATTCATCCTCGCTGACACTCCCCTCGTCCTCGACCTCAGCGCCGTCACGGCCTTCACCGGCACGGCGACCGGGATGTTCGACGCCGTCGAGATGCGGTGCGCGGAGATCGGCGTGGGCTGGGCGTTGATTCCCGGCGAGATGGTCGCGTCGCGGCTGCGCGGCCGCGCTGATGCCGTGGATCTGCCCTTCATCGGCTCGGTCGCCGAAGCCGAGCACCAGTTCGACGAAGCGGTCCTCAAACGCCGCCGCATGCTGCTGCCACTGCTGCGCAAGTCGGCCTGAGCCACCTCCAGTCCGGTCGGGTCCTCATCGGCGTACCCTCGGTAATCGTGCGTCTACGAGTGCTTGCTGTGGCCGCTGTGCTGTCCCTCGCCACGCTGACCACACCCTCGCCGGCTTCAGCAGACCCCGACTCCCCGCCAACCCCGGGGCCCCCCGCGCCGGAAGCCACCCACCAGGCGGCGACCAGCGCCGGACCGGCACCCGTGGACGCTGACGGCACGTTCGCCGTCGGTAGCGAAGTTCCGCCCGGCGTCTACAGTTCCCCGGGCCCGGTTGCGGGCGAGACCTGTTACTGGCGACGTATCGGTGCTGAAGACGCCACCGTCGAGAATGCGTTGACCAAACAGCCCCAGACGGTGCAGATCGACCCGTCCGACGTTGCCTTCAAAACCAATGGATGCCAGGCGTGGACACTGACCGACGGACCGCCGCCCGCTGAGAGCCCGCCATGGCTTGACCAGCTGAAACTGCGGCACAGTCTCGACATTCTCAACGGACTGGCGGGGCAGTCGGGTAATGGTCAGCTCCCACCGTACTGATCACCCGGCCGGGTTAGCGTCTGCACCGTGATCGTTTTGCTTCCCCCGTCGGAAACCAAACGCGCCGGAGGAGACGGCCGCCCGCTCAGCGTGGCGGACCTCAGCTGGCCGGAACTGACGCCGCTGCGATCGGATTTGGTCGCTGAACTGGTCGAGTTGGCCACCGATCCGCCCGCCTGCCGACGTGCTCTCGGACTCTCCGCCAAGCAGGATGCCGAAATCGAACGCAATGCCGCGCTGCGAAAAGCGCCGACATTGCCGGCCATCAGCCGCTACACCGGGGTGCTGTACGACGCGCTGGACGTCGAATCGTTGCGCGCCGCGGCTGCCACCCGGGCGAGGGCACGGCTGGCGGTAGGCTCCGCCCTGTTCGGACTGCTGCGCGCCGATGACCACATTCCG
>JAHZJY010000147.1 GCA_022600695.1 Actinomycetes bacterium
GACTCTCCGCCAAGCAGGATGCCGAAATCGAACGCAATGCCGCGCTGCGAAAAGCGCCGACATTGCCGGCCATCAGCCGCTACACCGGGGTGCTGTACGACGCGCTGGACGTCGAATCGTTGCGCGCCGCGGCTGCCACCAGGGCGAGGGCACGGCTGGCGGTAGGCTCCGCCCTGTTCGGACTGCTGCGCGCCGATGACCACATTCCGGCCTACCGGCTGTCGGCGACATCCACACTTCCCGGTCGACCGGGCCTGGCCACCCGATGGCGCGGCGTTCTGGAGCCGGTGTTGGCCGACCTGGCGGACCGTGAGCTCGTCGTCGATCTACGGTCCGGGGCCTACGTGGGCCTCGGGCGGCTGGACGCCGCTGTGCGGGTGGACGTTCTCGCCGAACATCCCGACCGGCGGCGCACCGTGGTCAGCCACTTCAACAAGGCCCATAAGGGCCGGCTGGCCCGGGCTCTGGCCGCCGGGAAGACCGAGCCCGATGACGCCGCCGCGGTCGCCACCGTCGCCCGCCGGGCCGGGATGCGAGTGGAGCGCGAGGGGAACCACTTGACCATCGTGGTTGCCGCTTAGCGGTACGAAGATTTCGCGGTGCGAAGATGATGCCGTGAGCAACTGCTGGAAGCTGACCGCCGCACAGCGTGGCGACGAGTACGACGCCCGCTGGCGGTCACTGGCCGAGGCCGGCCAGCACATTCACGGCGAGGCCGACCTGGTCGAGGCGCTGCTGGCCCGAACCGGCGGCACCACGGTGCTCGACGCCGGCTGCGGCACCGGCCGGGTGGCGATCGAACTGGCCCGACGCGGGTTCACCGTCGCCGGTGTCGACGCCGATGACCGCATGCTCGATACGGCCCGGGCGAACGCCGCCGATCTGATCTGGGTCACCGCGGATCTGGCCGATCCGGACGGGATCGACAACCGGCTTCCGGCGACCGCCGACCTGGTGCTGCTGGCCGGCAACGTCATGATCTTCACCGATCCCGGTACCGAGGGCCGGGTGCTGGCCAACCTGGCCGCGCGGATGGGCCCCGGCGCCATTCTGGTGTCCGGCTTCAGCCTCCTCCCCGACGGACTCACACTAGATCGCTACGATTCCTTGGCGGCGGCCGTCGGGCTGGTACCCACAGATCGCTGGGCGACCTGGGACCGTCAGGCGTTCGACGGCGGCGATTACGCTGTTTCCGTGCATCAGGCCCCCTGATGAGGTTCTTCGGCACCGAAGTCCCCGACCAGTACTACGCGATCGTGGCGAGGCTCGCGGCCGGCGGCCATCAGCGAACGACGATGCGGTTGATAGCCGGGTGCATCATCACCGTGACCGTGCCCGCACTACTCGCACTGGCCAACCCGGCCGCGACCAGATTGCCGGTGCGCGGGGCGGCGCTGATCGCGGTCGCGACAGTCTGCCTCGGACTGACCGTGCCGTGGCTGCGCCGCCGGTGGCCGGCACGAGCGGAGTCCGTCGTCGCCGCGACCATCGCCACGTTTCTGCTGGCGGCCGGCTGCGCCGTCGCCGCCAATCCCCTCGTCGGACTGCTGACCGCAACGGCATTCGCCTTCATCCTGGGGTACGTGGCGTTGTTTCACGGCACCCCCGTGCAGGTGTGTGTCGCCGCCGTGGCGGCGCTGACGGTGGCATGGCTGACAGTCCAGATCGCCGCGGACGGCCTGTCGACGGCCCTGGCCGTATCCATCCCGGTGGTGATGCTGATCGTGGCGGTCACGCTCGTGTGGCGGGCCCTAGGCGGTATGGCCGCCGCCGGGATCAGCTGGGCCGCGGTGGAACCGACGACCGGGCTGCCGATCCGGGCGTCCATCGACGAGCTGGCTGCGACGATGCTCGGCGCCCGCACCCGCGACGACGACCGATTCATGGTCGTGGCCGTACTGAGTATCGACAGCGTCCCGGCCCTGCTGAGCCTGCAGGGCCGCCGCGGCGTCGACCGGGTCCGCGCATCGGTCGCGCAGGCAGTTCGGGACACCGTTCGCCGGGACGCCGTGATCGGCCACCTCGATGCCACCGACTTCGTCATCGTCGACATCTTCACCGGCCCGGATCCGGTCCCGATGGCCGAGCGGATCCGGAGTTCAGTGGCTACCGCTCCAGGCGGCATCACCGCCAGCATCGGGGTCGTCAGCACTCCGCTCGGTCCACTGGCCGAATGGTCGGCGCACGACGTCCTCGGGGCGATGCTCCCACTGGCCGTCGCGGCGGCGGCCCGGGCCCGCGCACGTGGCGGCAACCAGATCGATCACTCACCGCAGGCGACCCTCGGCGGACCGCCCGGACCGGATTCCCCGCCGGATCAGGTCTGAGCGTGCCGTCTGGTGGTCACACCGGGATGAACACCGGCGACGAACACCCCGGGGCGCTCAACGCACCGCCGGATCAGTCTCCGACGATCTCCAGTTCGGTCTCCTCCGCGACCACCTGATCACCTTCGATAATGATCTCGGTCTCTTCCAGCGCCGCCTCGTCGCCGCCGACAATCACTTCCTCGTCGATGATGGTGGTCTGGTCGCCGTCGACGATCACCTCCAGCTCCTCGACGGTCGTTCCGAACGCCGGTTGTTCCCACACGATCAGATCCTGACCCAGCGAGTTGTAGACGACGCTGCTGGGGTCGGCTCCGGTTACGTCGAAGTAGATCTTTCCGCTGGCTTCCTGTCCCTGCGCGATAGTCGCCGGGCTGATGCCCAGGGTGGTCGGGACCTGGAAGAGGGCCCGGTAGTTGTCGCCACCATCGGCGCGGGCGTTGAAGTCAGACACGATCGGGGTCACCGAGCCCTGGACGGCCTCGTCGGTGACGACGGCCTCCCACAACGTGCCCTGGGCCTGATACGGGATGAAATCAAAACTGGGCTGCAGCTCGAGCACGGTCCAGGCCTGCACCACCGCGCCGTCGACCAGTTCGGCTTCGGTACCGATCGGAGTCACGGTGATCTCAGCGTCATCGGCAGCGGCCGCCGGGGCACCGAAGATGGCCACCGCGCCCGCGGCCGTGAGAAGAATTCCGGTTTTCACTGAGGTTGCTCCTTGGTCGGTCCGACTTTCCGGTGCGAGTGTAGCCACGGCCCGCAGGGAAGTCCGCATCCGCTTCAGGCGCCGCCCAGTGCTCGTCGCAGCAGGTGCATCGCCACCGTCGTGGACCGGTCCCGGACATCGGGACGCTCCCCCGGTACCTGCACACGGCGGGTGATGGTCGGTCCGTCGTTGAGCCGCACGCAGAACCACACCGTGCCGACCGGCTTCTCCGGTGTGCCCCCACCGGGACCGGCGACCCCGGTGATGGCGACCGCGGTGTCGGCGCCGAACCGGTTCAGCGCGCCGGCCGCCATCGCCTCGGCCACTTCGGCGGACACCGCGCCATGCTCGGCGATAAGCACCGGGTCCACACCGAGCAGTCCGCTCTTGGCCGCGTTGGCGTAGGCCACCACCCCGCCGGCAACGTAATCCGACGAGCCTGGGCGGTCGGTGAGCCGGGCCGCCAGCAGGCCGGCGGTGCAGGACTCGGCGGTCGCGATCCGCCGGCCCGCCAGCAGTCCCGCCACCTGATCGTCGACCGACGAGCCGTCCTCGGAGAAGATCGCCGTACCGTGGCGCCCCCGAACCAGTTCCAGCAGCGCGCGGTAGGCCGCCTCGCTGCCGGGCTCGTACCGGGTGACCATCTCCAACTCGCCGCGGCGAAGGCAGGTGGTGATCTCCAATCCGGTGACGCCGTCAACGTTGTGCTCGGCTTCCCGCAGGGTCTGAGCCAGCCCGGACTCCGCGACGCCGAACATCAGCACGGTATCCCTGCGGTAGACCGTGCGCTGGGCGACCGCCTGGCCGACGGCCTCGGTCGCCATCGCTGCGGGCCACATGGCCTGCAGTTCTTTCGGCGGACCCGGCAGCACCACCACGGTCGGGCTGCCGGCGATGACGACCCCGGGTGCGGTGCCCACCGGATCGAGGACGGTCGCGCCATCGGGAACCATCGCCTGCTTGCGGTTGGCGGTCTGAACCGCATCGGCGTCGATATCCGGGAACCGCGCCGTCCACTTCGCCACGATCGCGCTGATCCTGGCTTCCATCTCCCGGTCCAGCACGAGGTCACGGCCACAGAACCGGGCCACGGTCGCCACCGTCATATCGTCGGCGGTGGGCCCCAGCCCGCCGGTCGTGACGATGAGATCCACGCCCTCGGTCTCCAGGAACCGCAACTGCGCCTCGATATCCGCCGGCCGGTCCCCGCAGATGGTGATGTGGGCCGGATCAACGCCCAGGTCGAGCAGCCGGTCGGCAACCCACGGCCCGTTACGGTCGGCCACCCGGCCGGTCAGTACCTCGGTGCCGGTGATCACCACCCCTGCGCGCGCGCTCATCGGTGTGAAGCCTACGCAGAAGGTTTCGCGACCC